>CAKZKY010000017.1 GCA_937124575.1 uncultured Pseudomonadota bacterium
GATTTAATCAATCAAAGGTAATCGCTCTAAAAGGCTTTTGGGCCTCCCCGCTCCCCTTGTGAAGGGTGAAAGAAATCCCTCAATTTAGGTTTTTCATAGAGCAGAGGAGAGAGCCATGAGAGATTTGCCGCCCAATCTGACCGATTATGAGAAGACTTATCGTGAATTTAAGTGGGAGATTCCAGAGTATTACAATTTCGGCTTTGACGGGATTGACCGCTGGGCAGAGGATCGGACCAAGCTTGCCCTCATCTCTGTAGATGATACAGGGCTTCATGCGGTCCGACATACCTTCTACGATCTGATGAGACTCTCGAATCAGTTTGCCAATGTCCTTTTAAAAATGGGGATCAAAAAGGGGGATCGGGTTCTGCTGATGCTTCCCAGAATCCCTGAATGGTATGTGGCCATGATGGGCATGATCAAGCTTGGAGTGATCCCCATGCCCACATCCGTCTTGGTGACCGCAGAAGATGTGAAGTTCAGGGTCAACCAGGCAGAGGCTATTTTAGCCATCACCACTCTGGAAGAAGTGACTAAGGTTGCAGAAGTTCAACATGAGTGTCCATCGCTCAAACATTTTATTGTCGTGGGAGGCCGATGCCATGGATGGACCGAATATGAGGGAGTTATGAATGGTTCTTCAGCCAAATTGGATCCGAAGGCCGTTGAGAGGACAAAGAGCAGAGATCCACTTCTCATCTTCTTTACCTCGGGAACAGAATCCTATCCCAAGATGGTTCTTCATACCCATGCCTATCCTCTGGCCCACATTGTGACCGCAAAGTTTGTGGACGACCTCCGCCCAACCGACCTCCATATGGCTGTGGCTGATACAGGATGGGCAAAGACCGCTTTTGGAAAACTCTTCGGTCAGTGGATCTGTGGAGCTGCCGTGCTTCAGCGGAATCCGATCGGTGGATTTAATCCAAAGATCTCTTTAGGCGTGATCGAACGATTTGGTGTGACAACCTTCTGCGCTTCTCCAAGCGTCTATCGCATGCTCATCCAGGAGGATCTCCGGAGTTACGATCTTGAGAATCTCCGTTTCAGTCTCTGTGCAGGAGAGCCTTTGACTCCCGAAATTGTAAAAGCCTGGAAAGAAGGAACCGGGTTGGATCTCTATGAGTTCTACGGACAGTCAGAAACTGTCGCCCTGCTGGCAAACTTTCGCTGCAAACCCATAAAATATGGCTCCATTGGTCTACCTACTCCGGGCCACACCATGGCCGTGGTGGATGAGGAAGGAAGAGAGATGCCTCCTTTGGGCGAAGGCTATGTTGCGTTAAAGATAAAACCCGAACGTCCGCCCGGCTTGATGCTCGAATACTGGAAGAACCCTCAGGCCATGGCCAAGGCCTTTCGAGGGGATTGGTATTTTACAGGGGACAAAGCCTACAGGGATGAGGAGGGTTACTTCTGGTTTATTGGAAGAGATAAGGAGATTCTTAAGATTGCGGGTCAGAGTGTCGCCCCCTTAGAGGTGGAGAAAGTTCTGCTTGAACATCCAGCCGTCATGGAGGCTGCAATCATTGGCATCCCGGATGAAAAGTTGGGAGAGAGGATCAAGGCTTTTGTTACTGTGAAGTCTTCTTATCAGGCCTCGGAGGACCTTGGCAGGAAGATTCTCAGATGGCTCAACGAAAAATTGGAACCCCAGAAATGTCCTTCTGAGTTGCAGTTTTTAAGGGAATTGCCAAAGACCACCACAGGAAAGATTAGAAGAGCCGAATTAAAAAGCAGAGAGATGGAGAAAAAGAACCACCGCTCAACCCCCATTTGACACAAAAAGCGAAAGTTTGTTAATTTCGATTTACCAAGGCTTATTAAAACCTAAATCGAGCGATTTTATTAAATCTCATTGTAGCGCAACCCTTTGGGTGATTAAAATCCCAAACAGATTCCCGTCACTAAAGCGGTTTTCAAAAATAACCACCCAATTTAATTAAAGGAGGGATTCCAATGAAGAAGAACAGAAAGAAAGGATTGAGCAGAAGGGATTTTTTAAAGAAGAGTCTTATCGGAACAGCTGCACTGGGAATGACCGCTCTTGCAGGGAAGACCATCTACGCCCAGCCAAAGGCTCCCATTAAGATTGGAGTTGCCATCTCCTTGACCGGAGCGTGGGCCCGCGAGGGAGAGTTGGAAGTCGGCGGATACAAACTCTGGGGAAAGGTGATCAATGAGAGGGGATGCAGTTTTGGCGAAGTTGAAAAATTGGGTTGTCCTGGTCCAGGACTTCTCGGAAGACCGGTGGAGTTTGTTGTCTACGATGATAAGAGCGACCCGAGTGAAGCAATCAAGTTGATTCGTAGATTGGTTGTCTCTGACAAAGTGGATCTGATCCTGGGCCCCTATGGAAGTGCGGTTTCCAATGCCATTGCACCCCTGGCCGAGGATTACAAGATCCCCATCATCACTCCTTTGGCCAATGCGCCGGTCATCTGGGAAGGGAAGAAGAGGGAGTGGTTTGTCGGTGTGCTTCCACCCGCTTGGAGGAATCTCTTCGGTTGCCTCGTGCTCGGTAAAGAGAAAGGGGCTAGGACTGTGGCCTTCATCTATTCCGATACCGCCTTTCCGATCGGCGCAACCCGGCCTCTTGTGGCCAGAGCCAAAGAGATGGGAATGCAGGTCGTACTCGATGAGGCTTACCCCAAAGAGACTGCAGACTGGGAACCCATTCTCTCCAAGGCGTGGTCACAGAAACCCGATCTCATTATGGGAGGAGGCTACCTGCCAGATTCGATCGGATTGGTGAAGGCAGCCAAGGCGGTTAATGCTACTCCGAAAATGTTCGGGTTTCTTGTCGGTCCTGCGATTGCCGACTTCACAAAATCGCTCAAAGGCGATGCCAATTATATGACTGGTGAGACTTTCTGGGAACCGTTCGTCAAAACACCCGGGAACCTTGATTTCTATAGGGCCTATCTGAAGGAATATAATAGCGAACCCTCTTACCATGCGGCTGCAGGCTTTGCCGCAGGACAGATACTGGAGCGGGCCGTTAAGGAAGTGGGCAATTTCGAGGATAAGAAGGCGCTCCGAGATAAGTTCTATTCGATCAAGACCACCACCATCTTCGGCGAATATGAGGTCAATCCTCTGGGCCATCCCGATTCAGGATGGCAAATCGGAAAAGCAACCAACCTCATCCAGTGGCAGAAGGCCGATCCGAAGAAGCTTCTTCCCAATCAGGTAGCCATTGAGGGAATGGTCAAACAGATCGTCTATCCTGCAGGGTCAAAGACAGCGGATCTCATCTACCCCTTCCCAGGATGGGGCAAATGAGAATAAGATGGGATGATGGAATATTGGAATAATGGAACCATGGAAGTCGTTTTGTCCTTATCATTGGCTATCAAAATACCTGGTTATCAGGAAGTGGGCATCAGGATATCAGAATATCAAGCTGTAGAGGAAGTTCTTGCTTGATTTTCTGGTCTAATAATCCAGTATTCCATTATTCCACCATTCCATTATTCCAATGGAATTCGTCCATGATCAATTTCATCGAGATCCTCATTCGAGGTTTGATGTTGGGTTCTCTCTATGCCCTGGTCGGTATGGGCTTAACACTGGTCTGGGGTGTGGTGGGGATTGTCAACATCGCCCACGGCGAGTTTGTGATGTTAGGAGCCTATTTAGCCTTCTGGTCTTTCAGTCTTCTCCATTTTAATCCATTGTTTTCGGTTATCCTCGCCATCCCCATCTTCTTCTTTGCAGGCATCACGATTCATAAGCGGATCACAGAGAGATTGACCAAAGCGCCTGAACTTTCCGCATTGATCCTGACCTTCGGGATGTCTATTTTGATCTGGAATCTGGCCCAATTTTTCTGGACCAATACATATCGCTCTGTTCCCTATTTAACAGGAAATTTTCCCTTTTTCGGATTGGTCTTTGCAAAGAGCAAAACCATCTCTTTCTTTCTGGCACTGGGAATCACGGCTGCTCTCTTTGCCTTCCTGAAGTATTCGAAACTGGGAAAAGGGATCCGGGCCACTTCACAGAACTCGGAGGTGGCTTTGGTTTGTGGCATTAACACCATCAAGATGAGGGCTGTAACTTTTGGAATGGGCATTGCTCTGGCAGGTGCAGCAGGAGCCATTGTCAGCCTTCAGTGGGTCATCTTTCCCCAGATGGGTACGACCTACGTCTCAAAGGCATTTGCCATTGTCGTCTTAGGTGGATTGGGAAATATACAGGGAGCCTTGGCAGGAGGATTAATCATTGGAGTGCTCGAAAGCCTGATGACTCAATATTGGAGCGCCAAGATGGCCCAGATCATTCCTTCAATGACGATCCTTATCATCCTCCTCCTCCGACCCACCGGATTGTTTAAAAGATAGAAGAGCATTTTAAGAAAACGTTTATCCCATGAAACATTCTTTAAAAAGAAAACAAGTTCTCATTGGACTTGCCATCCTCATGGCCTTTCTCATCTCCGTTCCATTCTTTGCTACGGACTACTGGATGACCCTTCTGGTCCTCATCTTCATCTTTACGGTTTATGCCTCCGGATGGAATCTCTTTTCGGGGTTGACCGGATACACCAATTTGGGCCTGGCCTGGTTTATTGGTGTAAGCGGATACGTCTCCAGTCTACTGATTGCCGACTATAAACTCCTCTGGGTTTTTGCCTGGCCTCTTGGAGCCCTCTTTGTGAGCCTCGTCTCCATTGGCGTGGGTTATATCCTACTCAGGATCAAAGGGGTTTACTTTGCCATCTCCATGGTGGCACTGACCGAAGGAACCCGGGAACTCATTGGCACGGAGTATCTCGAACCCATCACCCATGGAGGAAAAGGCGTTCCTTTTGTCGCAGGGATTAGCCTTCCTGTACTTTACTGGTCCATACTTCTTCTGGCATTCATAACCGTCTTCATCTGCTATAAAATCACCTCCTCTAAATTTGGCCTTCGACTCATCACCATCCGCGAGGATGAGCAGGCCGCTGAGACATTGGGGATTCATACGACGCGAGAAAAGATCGTTGCGTTTGTTATGAGCGCCTTTTTTACAGGCATGGCAGGGGCCATCCATTTTACCTATCAGAACTACATCGATCCGTCATTTGGTTTTAATATTCAGCTCACACTCACTCCTATTGTGATGACTCTTTTCGGGGGGGTGGGAACGGTCTTTGGCCCTCTTATCGGAGCAACGCTTTTCACCTTCATCCATGAAATCCTCTGGGCAGAATTGACCATTCTTTATATGGCGATCTTTGGGGCCATTCTCATGATATTGATTCTCTTCTTTCCCCAGGGCCTTCTGGGCTGGATGAAGGAGAAAGGCATTGTTCCAAGGATCAGGAAGATATAGATTCAGAAGGCAGTTGGCAGAATGCATGGAAAACATTAAGATGACAAATGAACCACTGTTAAGAATCGTGGATGTGGTGAAGAAATTTGGTGAAGTGGCTGCCATTGACCACTGTTCATTCGACATCGCGCAAGGTTCGATCACCGGCTTGATCGGTCCGAATGGAGCGGGCAAAACCACCCTCTTCAATCTCATCACCGGAGTGCTTCAACCCGATTCAGGACATATCTATTTCAAGGGCGAAGAGATCACAGGCAAAAAGCCTTATGCGATTGCCCGTAGGGGGATTGGCAGAACTTATCAGATCATCCGGATCTTTCCCAAGATGACCCTTCTTGAAAATCTCATTGTCATCGGAAAAGGGAGGGAACGGAGGGTGATGGAGAGGGCCATGGAACTGCTCCATCTGGTCAGGCTGGATGATAAGAAGGATGAGTATGCCTCCGACCTTTCGTTTGGCCAGCAGAAACTCCTCTCGCTGGCACAGGTTCTGATGCTCGATGCGGAGCTGATCCTTCTTGATGAGCCCGCTGCTGGTATCAATCCCACACTCCAGAATGAATTGATGGCATTGATCCATCAGCTCAACGAAGCAGGAAAGACCTTTATCATTGTCGAACACGACATGAGCGTTATCATGAACCACTGCCAGAATGCGATTGCCCTCAACTATGGCCAGAAGATCGCCGAGGGGAGTTGCAGCCTTATCCAGCAGGACGAAAGACTGTTAGAACATTATTTCGGAAGATGATCAGATATCTTGCTTCCCCATCTGGTTGCGATTTTGACACGGTCACTGATGGGGGAAGGCGAGGGTGAGGGTGGAGAGAAGAGAAGAAAACATTTTAGTGATTGATGGGCTGGTCACTGGTTACGGAAAGATGGAGATCCTTCATGGCGTCTCTCTCTCTGTGACAAAGGCTGAGATCGTCGGTCTGATCGGTCCCAATGGCGCTGGGAAATCAACCGTTCTCAAGGCCGCTGCGGGACTCTTAAGAGTCAATTCCGGGAAAGTGGTCTTTTTGGATGAAGAAGTAACCAATACCCCTGCCTATCAGATGGTGGAGAAGGGCATGGCCTTCAACCCGCAGGGCCGGGTCATCTTTCCAGATATGACGGTTCAGGAGCATCTCGACATGGGCGCCTGGACAATTAATGACCGGAAAGAGAAAGAGAAGGCGCTTGAACGAATTGAGCAACTCTTCCCCTGGCTGATGGAGAGAAAGAAACGGAAGGCTTCCCAGATGAGTGGAGGAGAACAGCAAATGCTCTCCCTGGCAAGGGCGCTTATGATTCAGCCCAAACTCTTACTTCTGGACGAACCCTCCCTTGGCCTCTCACCGAAATGGGTCAAGACTGTGTTTGAGAAGATTGTCGAAATAAAAAATTCCGGGCTTCCCTGTCTCATTGTAGAACAGAAGGCTGCCATGGTCTTGGAGTATTCGGATTATGGTTATGTGCTCGAGATGGGAAATAACCGGTTTGAAGGAGAAGGAAGGGAGCTTCTTCAAAACCCCGATGTCCGCCGTCTCTACCTTGGAGGGTAACAATCCTTTATAAAAAACCCGATCGATGTGTCAGATCTTTTGCTCCTTGGTAAGCTTCTTTTGCATAGACTGATAATGTTTTTGGGCGATAAGTATTCCAAGTGAATGGGATAGACGGTTCATCCACCAGAAAACCTTCCACCATGACGGTACGATGATGATCGCTTTATTCTTTGCTACTGATTTCAAAACCTTTTGGGCAAATAGCGTTGGGGACATTGGCCTGAATTTTTCTAACATTCGCTGAAACTCCTGAGGAGGAATGTCTGAAAGTATCTTCCCGTATCTTCCTCCGCCTTCTAAAATAGGGGTGCGAATTAGGCCAGGTCATACGACACTCACACGGATTCCCATCTGCGCGGCTTCGGCCCGAAGCGATTTTGAAAGACCAATCACTGCATATTTGATCGTTGTATAAGGTGCATTTCCTGGAACGACCATAAATCCAGCCATTGAGGCAGTGTTGATAATATGTCCGAATCCCTGCCTCATCATGATCGGGTAAACAGCTTGGACTCCATTGATCACACCCCCGAGATTGACATCAACAATTCGATTCCAATCTTCGATATCCAAACATTCGACAGAGCCAACCATGGCAATTCCCGCATTGTTAAAAAGATAGTCCAACCGACCGGTGCGCCTAACGGTTTCTCGAACGAACTGTTCCATCGCAGGAAAATCAGACACATCTATTTTGATTGCATTTGCCTTGTCACCGGAAGCGCAGATCTCTGAAGCAACCTCTTCTGCTAATGCGACCTGAAGATCAGCCAGTACAACCTCACAGCCCTGCTTTGCCAATTCTTGGGCAAGGGCCCGACCAATTCCAGAGGTACCTCCAGTCACAATTGCCGTGGCACCATCAAAAATACGAATGCTATGATTAGGGACCATCGTAACCTCTCAAAAGAAATGGAAAGAGGTAGCAAAAAATATTCTTGTAGATTTCTGTTTATGTTGACACATTAAAGTCAATGAAAAGTGTTTGTCAAAGAGTATTTGATGATTTCATAGGGTGGATGTCAAACCCTTAAAATATTTTACTTTCACACTTTAGGCAGAATTCTGGGCCTTTTCGATCGGTATCGATCAAACTATTGGAGAAGAACATGACGCAGTGAGGATTTTTACAATGGCCCAACCCATAGGTATGGCCCAATTCATGAACCGCTTCTGTCAGAACCCTTCTCTGAAGTAGGGCCTGGTCTGGGGCAAGACCATAAAACTCCTGTCTCAGGCGGGTGATTGAGATGATAGCCACTCCCCGGCTTGCCTCTCCAAAGACAAAATTTAACTCGGGGACGTAGAGGTCGTGATCCACGATCCCGAGAACCTTTTCATAAGCCGTATATTCCTTATCTTCCAATAAGGCATTTAGGATTGTGGTCGAGTGATACTGCTTCCTCTTTTTATTGTAGGCATAATCGGGCTCGGAGAGTCCTTTACCAATTTCTACAGGTTTTTTAAAAACGTTTTTTAACCCATCTCTCAAAATCTGAATCATTGTTAAATTTACGTATCCAATGGAGACAAGGAGAATGCTCCTCTTAGAATATTCCTTACAGTTCCCTTTCATTCCTACAACTCCTTCTCCCCCCATAACCTCCCCCAATCTCCCTTGATGTGAAGTCGATTAGGGCCGACGATGGGGGAGAGGGGTTAAAAAGGGAAGACCCCTAAAAGTCAGAAGAATCTTTCTTTTAAGATTTCGGACAAAAGTGAATTCCGATTATTCTGACTTATCGTAAAGAGTTTAACGTCCTTTCTCCCTTTTACCTCAGCAATCAATCCGCTACCTTTCATTGCAATCGTCGCGATCAGTCCTTTTTCTGAATCCAATATCTCCCTCATGATCTTTTTGAATTTGTCGGAGAAGCACTCCATCTTTCCAATCTCGTCGATGATGATCAGGCGGGTTGAAGGATAGGCCCATGGAATCGAATCGAGAAATTCGTCAAACCCTTTGACATCCACCCCATAGGATCCCACCCTGTAAGTGCTTTTAATCTTTTTATGGGAGAGAAGCCCTCTTCTCCCATCGAGGCTGACCCATTCAAATCCCTTTCTCACACCTTCTTCTCTTATCTCTTCCGTATAGAACCCCACAGGACGAGACGCTTTCAGGGTTTCGGCCAGCTTTTTAATCAGCGTGGTCTTCCCTACACCCGGAAGACCCGTGAGCAGTATTTTTTTATAACCCTCCATAGATCTTAACCATCCCAATTATAAATAAATGAGGCGATGACGACAATCTGAATAAGGTCCATGGTTTAAGAATGTCGCAATGCTTGACAAAGATCTTCGATATTCATTAATTTGAATTATCTTCCAACGATGGATTCCGCTGGGGCGGAGATGGGAAAAATACTTCGCCTACCACTCATTCCTATTCTGATCGCTTATATGATTGGCCTCTATCTGGGCCATTTCGATCGCTTCTTCATCTCCCAAGGCTGGATCGTTCTTCTCATCCTTTTGACTTTCTGGATCCTATTGATCCTTCTGAAAAGAATCCAATGGGCTTCATGGGTGGCCCTTGCCTTCTTCTTTCTTCTCGGTTTTATTTCGATTCAAAGTTACCTCCATCCGAAACTCCCACTTTCACACGTATCCCACTTCGTCGGTCCTGACCCCATCCTGCTTGAAGGAACCCTTGATCGCTCTCCCCAAAGGACTCCGAATGGAACCCAGTTTTTGATCAAATCTAAAAAGATCGTCGCCAAAGACCGCCACATCGCTGCGCAAGGACACCTTCTTCTTTTGACGAAAGAAGAAAACCGTACGCTTCGTCTTGGGGATCGTATCCGTTTTCTCTGCCGGCTGCAGCGACCCCATGGATTCCATAATCCCGGAGTCTTCTCCTATGAACGACATCTTGCCTTTGAGAGAATCCATGCCATCGGATTTCTGTCCGATGAGAAGTTGATTGTTAAAGTGGGGGAGGGCTTTAAGAACCCCGTCCTTTTGAGGATCGAGGCATGGAGAGATCACATTCGCCATTTTTTAGAAAGAGAGGCAGACCTGCCTTCCTCTGCCCTCTTTCAAGCCCTTGTTCTTGGAGAACAGGGAAAGATACCAGAGAGAATCAGGGAAGATTTTGTCGCTTCAGGAATTGCCCACCTTTTGGCCATCTCCGGAGATCATCTCGGCATTGTCGCCCTTCTCTCGTTCTCCCTATTCCTCTGGGTCATGAAGCGTTCAGAGATGCTCATGCTCTCAGTCTCCATTAAAAAATGGGCGGCAGCCCTCGCGCTGCCCTGTATCATCCTCTACACCTTCATTGCCGGTGCAGGGATCTCAGTCATTCGGGCGACGATCATGGTGATCGTCTTCTTTCTCTCCATCATCTTCGATCGAGAGAGGCATCTTCTCCATACCCTTGGACTGGCAGGCTTTATGATCCTCCTTTTTTCTCCCCCCTCTCTCTTTGATGCCTCCTTTCAACTCTCCTTTCTCGCTGTCCTTTCCATTCTTTATCTTGTACCACCTATCCTTGCCGAGCTGAAGCAGGAGACATTCCCGACCTCAAAGGACGCCTCGTGGAAGAAGAAACTTTGGCAATATGTGAGACTCTGTCTCATCGTTACGATCGTTGCCACTCTTGGAACCGCACCTTTTGTGGCTCTCCATTTCAACAGGGTCTCTCTCATCGGATTTTTTACCAATCTCTTTGCCATTCCCTGGGTAGGATTTCTTATCGTCCCCCTAAGCCTGATCGCCTCCGTCTTCTCCTTTTTCTTTCTTCCAGTGGCAAGCCTTCTGATCATAGTCAATCAATTCCAAATGACCCTTCTCCTCAAGATTATCTCCTTCTTCGCATCCATCCCCTACGCCTCTATTTATATTGCCACTCCTACACCGCTTGAAATCATTCTATACTATCTCCTCCTTTTCTTATGTGTCCATCTCCGAAAAGTGAAGAAAGTCCGATATCTCTTTATCGGAATCTGCATCTTTCTTGCGGCGGACCTCACTTACTGGGCCATTAAGGATCATTTTCGTCAAAATCTCCAGATCACCTTTCTCGACGTGGGCCATGGCGACTCCATCCTGATCGAATTTCCAAAGGGAGAGAGGATGCTGATTGATGGAGGAGGTCTTCATGAGGATCGTTTCGATATTGGGAAGAATGTGATTGCTCCGTTTCTCTGGAAGAAGAAGATCCGAAGGATTGATACCCTCGTCCTGACCCATCCTGACCCTGACCATTATAAGGGTTTGAATTTCATTGCCTCTCAATTCTCCATCGGTCAGTTCTGGAGCAGTGGGCTTCGCACAGATTCTGAACCCTTCCTTCGTCTGGAAGAGACACTTTTAAGGAGAAAGATCGAATCCCTCTCATTGAACGACAAGACACCCCTTCAAAGGATCCATGGTGTTGAGATCGCCATTCTTAACCCGCCTGCCGAGAGAAGAGGCCAATTCCGTGCTCTAAACCCCACCGATCTCAACAATCAATCTCTGGTGATGAGGCTCAGGTTCAAGAATATCGCACTTCTGCTGACCGGAGATATCGAGAAGGAGGCAGAGGAACGGTTGGCGGCCCAAGGCCACTCCCTCAGAGCCCATCTCCTCAAAGTTCCCCATCACGGAAGTTTGACATCGAGCAGTTCGATCTTTCTTGACAGGGTGAAGCCCCACTATGCGATCTTCAGCATTGGTCAGCGCCATCGAATACAGCTTCCCAACCCAGAGGTCATAAGAAGGTATGAACGCTTGGGCACAAAAATCTTACGAACGGATCGGCATGGAGCCATCACTGTGATCACAGATGGTGAAAATTTGGAGATAAGGACCTTTTTAAAAGGCGATTGACTTTTTTCTACCAAATCAATATCTATCCCGAACGAAGAGGAATACGGGTTAACCCCGTAAGAAAATATTCAGCTTTCAAATGGGAAGGTTTATACCCCTATAGAAGCAAAACTTCGCACCGGGTATGTAGAGGGATTTTCTTATGGGGTAAATTAGTCCTCTGGTACGGGATTTCTTGGGAACCACGGACTTTGCCTTTGGAGTTCCATTTGATGAAAATGATTAAAAGGGATAGAATAAAATTATGTCCAATCCATTGAGTCCCAGTGTCCAGAAGGTGCAGGAGGCCTTAAAGGTACTTGGTTTTTCAAATGAGGTGATGGAATTGCAATCCACCACCCGGACCTCGGCAGAGGCGGCTCAGGCCGTTGGGTGTTCGGTCGGACAGATTGCTAAATCCATTATCTTTCGGGCTGAAAAGACAGATAAGCCCATACTCGTTATTGCCAGTGGGTCAAACCGGGTCAATGAGAAGAGGATTGAGTCATTCATCTCCGAACCCCTTGGCAAGGCCGATGCCGATTATGTGCGCAAGCACACGGGTTTTGTCATTGGAGGCGTGCCTCCTCTCGGCCATCTTGAGAGGCTTCAGATCTTCATTGACGAGGATCTCCTCAGATACGAAGAGATCTGGGCGGCTGCGGGCAGCCCATATGCCGTCTTTAAACTGACACCCTCAGACCTCATTAAGATGACTGGGGGCCGTGTGGTCTCAATCAAATAAATCAAACTCTCTGCAAAGAAGGAGGTAGGATATGGAACTGAAGACAGAACGAATCGATATTCCAGAAGGTTGCAATGTTATCTTTGGCCAGACCCATTTCATCAAAACCGTGGAAGACCTCTTTGAAATCATCGTGGGATCTGTCCCTAATGCAAAATTTGGGATCGGATTCTGTGAAGCTTCGGGCCACTGCCTGGTCCGTGGAGAGGGAAACGATGAGACCCTGAAAGAAGCGGCCATGAAGAACGCCTTCCAAATCGGAGCAGGCCATACCTTCCTCATCCTGCTCAAGGATGCCTTTCCCATCAACATCCTCAATGCCATCAAGATGTGTCAGGAGGTCTGTCATATCTTCTGCGCCACAGCGAATCCTGTGGAAGTCATCCTCGCACAATCCGAACAGGGAAGGGGTGTGCTCGGTGTGATTGATGGTTCCTCACCCAAAGGCATGGAACAGGAGGATGGCATTGCCTGGCGAAAAGAACTCCTGAGAAGATTCAAGTATAAATTATGAGGTCCTTGAGGATATGTTTTGGAAGAGGAAACGGATTGGCCTTGCCCTTGGAGGTGGTGGTGCTCGGGGGCTTGCCCATATTGGTGTCTTAAAGGTCCTTGAGAATGAAAGGGTTCCTCTGGATCTGATTGTCGGAACGAGTATCGGAGCCCTGGTGGGCGGAGCCTATGCCAGCGGAACGAATCCCTATGAATTGCAGCAGAAGGTGGAGTCGTATCTGAACAGTAATGAGTTTCGATCCTCTGCCATCAAGGCCTTTGAAAAGGCTCATACCAAAGGAGAGTTAGGGCTTGCCCACAAAATTCAGACCTATTTGAAAAACTACTTCTATCTCATCCAGGCCATGTTCAAACCAGGCATTCTTCCTATAGAGGACTTCGAAGCGACGATCAACTATTTCATCCCCGATATTCCCATCGAAGAGACACGGATTCCTTTTCGGGCTGTTGCCACGGATCTGATGAGTGGCGAGGAGATTGTTTTCTCAAGAGGATCCTTGCGTCAGGCCGTGATGGCAAGCTGTGCTGTTCCAGGAGCCATTGCACCGCTCAGAGACGGGGAGAAACTTCTCTCCGATGGAGGAATCATCTGCCTTGTGCCAAGCTCTGTGGCCAGGCGAGAAGGGGCTGAGATCGTGATTTCTGTAGCCCTTGCCCCCTCGATGAAACCAGAGGTACTACAGAACGTGGTGGATGTCTACTATCGGGTAAGCGAAATCATGGGACAAAGGCTGAAAAATTATGAGTTGAAGAATGCCGATGTGGTCATCCTTCCAGAGGTGGGAGATCTCCATTGGTCTAACTTCTCTGAGGCAATGAATCTCGTCGAAGAGGGGGAGAAGGCGGCCAAAGAGAAGATTGACGAAATTCGCGCCTACCTGCCCGGAATCAAAAATTGGTTTCGAAGAAAGACCTACCAAAAGTGAATTACCGAGTGAGCCTGTTTTCCCGTTTCATCATGCGAGGGAATACAAGTGCATTTTCGCGAAAAAAATAAGCACGCCCTTTGAGGGATTCGATGGCTTCGCTAATGCGCTCATCATCAGGGACGACAAGATCAAGATTTTCATCGGGGTTGCCGAGCCCATCAAGCAGATTCAGGAAAACGTTTTCGAAGTCTTGGACGGACTACATCAGCTAAGCGAGATAAGTGCCGTCCCCATCGAATAAAAATATGACCCTCTGGCCTTTTCAGTAATTGTTTGAGCCCTCTATTCGTAATGAGTCCACATTCGAATGACCTTGACGGTTCTTATCTTATTTAGGACTTGATACACGAGACGATGCTGTATATTGATCCGGCGTGAATACGCTCCGGAGAGGTCTCCGATCAGCTTTTCATAAGGTGGTGGGGATTGAAAAGGATCTTCAGAAAGAATTTCAAGCAGTTTTTCGGCTTTCTGTCTCAGGCCTGCCTCAGCAAGTCTCTTTGCGTCCTTCTGAGCTTGCTTCGTATAGACAATCTTCCATTTTACCATCCAGGCTTCCTACTACACTTCTTAACAGGGGTCTTTAGCCCCCTTCGTATGGATTCTCTCATCCCAGGAATCGATAAGAGATAGAGGGTTTCCTGGACGGATCGCCAGTCACTCTCGGAGATCAGAATGGCACTGGACCTCTTTCCTGTGATCTGAATTGGCTCGTGGGATTCTGAAACCTCGTCAAGAAGTTTATAAAGCTTTGCCCTGGCCTCTGTCGCTTTGATCGTAGTCATCTGGATCCCCTCAGCTGTTAACGTACATTAAAACGTACGTAATGTCAAGGGGCTTTTGTATGGCTTTATCTTTTCCTTTCAGGGAGCGGAGGGTTTCGCCAGCGAGAATAGGGGAAAATGTCAAAATTAAAGTAGGATAGACTCACTCTCCTCACGAGATACAATCCTATATCAAGGACTCACCTTGGTCTGCCAAAACGTTTTCGCCCAGGTGGAGTTTTGAAAACTCTCCCACCGTCCTTTTCAATCTTTCATCGAGAATTTCGAATACTTTTTTCTTGATGGGGTGGGGGATCGCTTTATAAAAGGCCTGTGCAATCCCTCCAGTGATACAAGCAATGGTATCACTGTCGCCCCCAATTGAGATCGCTTTCCTGATGGCATCTTCATAGTCGTTCGATTCGAGAAATGCCCTTATCGCCTGTGGCACCGATCCCGGACAGGTCTCATCAAACCTATAATAGGTTCGGATCTGATCCAAAGACTCATCGAGGTCATAGGCAAAATGGTCTTCAATGTATCTCTTGATCTCGTCCTTGGACGCGCCTCTTCTTGCCAGAAAGATGGCAGAGGCTGTCGCTTGCGCTCCCTTTATTCCTTCAGGATGATTGTGGGTCGGTTCAGCACTTCTTTTTGCCTCCCGAAGCACTTCATCCAACGTATTGAAACCAAAACCCACGGGGCTGACGCGCATGGCGGATCCATTCCCCATGCTGTAATAAGCCTTGCTCGAGTGATGAGCCGCCCACTTCCTGAAATGGGAACCATAACCTCTACCTGGATAAAGCTCAAAATACTCCCTGAGCTTCTCTCCATAGCTTGACTTATTGAGGATGGCGTCTGCTATAGCTACCGTGAGCACTGTGTCATCGGTGAAGGTGCAACCCAAATCGAAAAGGGGAAAATCCGTCCTCTTGATGTTGTGCCATTCGTAAACAGAACCTATGATATCTCCAGCAATGGCTCCGAGCATGCCCTAAAATTCATCTTTTGACTGAATCATTCAATCAAAGAGTCTGATTATTTTTCACCACCTATCACACATATCTCCCTTAATGTCTCAAACCAGGGCGAGCTCCGATCGCTCTCATAATAAACCCGTCCCCCTGCCCCTCGCCTCTTAAAAATCCCCAAAGAAAGAAGATTCTCCAACTCCCTCTGAACGGCCTGAAGAGATAGACTCGTTTCAAACATGATCTCTCGCTGATAAAACGCTCGGTGAGGTTGACTTAAAAAGAGGCTTAGGAGTCTTGGCCTTGACGTGGATCCAAAGAGCTTTACCAACCTCACTTCCATTGGGTCTTTTGTCCTCTTCGCCATCGGTCACGATTATAGAGAGAATGAAAAATTCAGTCAATGGGTTTGAAGATTCGGAGTGAACAAAAAGGAGTACCGAAAACAGGCAATACTTTCGAAACTTGAGTATGGCCCCCACCTTGCGTGACTGAAAAATTCAGTCAGAAGGATCGGAGGTTTTGAATGAATCATTCAGTTGCGGGTCATAGAATTCTTAACTAAGAAATCAGCACTCCCCTTGAAATTATGCTTTTCGGACTTCGATCTTTAATGAGCTCTCTATGCCCTGGCGCTTTACTTCAGGCCAGGCCCTTTCTTAAGAATGATCCCAATTTCAATCCCCATGGTAATAC
>CAKZKY010000018.1 GCA_937124575.1 uncultured Pseudomonadota bacterium
ACTTTTTCTATCACAGACGGAATGATCTTTTCTCCTCCCGATTTGAAAACGAAATCCTTTCTCCCGATATGATAGTAATACCCCTCATCGTCCTTCTCAACGATGTCCCCCGTATGGAGCCATCCATTGATGATGGTCTGTCGGGTCAATTCTTCATTCTTCCAGTAGCCTGGAGTAATATTTTCCCCTCGAGCAATGAGCTCGCCCTTCTCATGAGGGCCAAGCTCCCTTCCCTCATCATCTATAATCTTCAGCTCAACACCCTCGATCGGAAGACCGATGGAACCTTCCTTTCTCTCAAGATCCTCCGAAGGAAGTGTTGTCAGACGCGTTGCAGCTTCTGTCAATCCGTACATGATATGGATGCGTGCCTTTGGGTAAGACCTTCTCACCTTTTGCAACAGTTGCTTAGAAGGGGCCTCCCCAGCAATCGTTACCAGCCCGATGGAGTCGATTTTATCCCCCCTTCGGGTGAGCAAGGCGAAATGGTACGGAACGCCTGCAATGGTGTTGATCTGTCGCATTAAGAGAATCTCTTTAATCTTTGCCATCTGGGTAATATCTGAAATAATAGCAAGGGTAGCCCCTGTCTTTGCCATGAGCCAGAGTTGGGATAATCCATAGGTATGAAAGAATGGAAGGGAGGTGAAGATTCGGCTTTCTTCATCGATGGCAAGTGCTTGAAGGATCCCTCGCATCACTGCTTCGAGGTTTCCTCCATTGATCATCACTCCCTTAGGATGGCCGGTTGTTCCGGAGGTATAGACGATGTTCAAAGGTCTTGATGGATCATCGTTGGAATATATGAAATCCTTTGGGTCTTTAGAAGTGGAGAACCAGTTGGAGAGTTCTTTGTAGGAATCAACCGCTATGAAGCTCGTGTCGTTCCATATTCCTTTAAGACTCGAGATACCAAAGACCCAGCGGGGCTCAATCTCCCTGCGAAGGGACCGGAGTTGTCCAGGGTTTAGAAAAGGATTGATGGGTATGGCCACTTGCCCAGCAATCATTGTTCCAAAATAGAGAATTGCACTTACTACGCCAGAAGGCATGGCGATCATCACTCGTTCTTCTGCGCCTGCCTCTGAACTCAACCATTTTGCCATCCCTGTGGCGTCCTGGCAAAGAGCCTGAAAAGATAAAGACACCTCTTCGTCAAAGATGGCTTCTTTTGGAGGTATTCTGGAGGCGGTGTGAAGGAGCCAAGAAGAAGGGCCTAACATTTCTTCGGTCTCCATCCTTCAGAGTTTCAAAATCTTGTCAATGGTTCCTTGGAAAGCGCCCTCGATGATGGTATGGAGAACCTCTTGGCTCTTCTCAGGAGGGACGGGGCGAGGCGATGCTTCAAGCTTCATCCTGTTTTGGGAAGCATCCCTGACGGCCTTGTCAATCAAATCCTCTGAAAATTTTTTAAATCCCTTTAAGGTGAAAGGAAAATCAATCCTTCTGTAGAAATTGAATAGCCCCTCTGCGAAATCTATCGCCACGTTTCCAGATTCTCGAATGCCCATCAATTCTGCCACTTTCTTCATTTTTTGTGAGATGTTTGGAGCATAATAGACCGAATAGTAAGGCAGCATGACAGCTACAGCTTCCCCATGGTCCATGATATTGGACCAACTGAATGAATTGAGGTGGGGGAGGCCGGCTTGTTTATAGAAGAGCACAGACCCACCCAACGTGCTTGCAAGAGACATCATCTTTCTGGCTTCTTTGTCCCCGCCATCCTTCAAGACCCTAGGAAGAGCTTCGAAAAGAAGTCTTAAGCCGGTAAGCGCCCTTTGGTTAGCCTTCGGGTCTGCGTCCTCATCTACATTGTTAAAATAGCCCTCGATGAGATGGGTCATCGCATCCAAGCCGGAGACCCTGGATACGTGAGTTTCACAGGAGTAGGTGAGCTGGGGGTCAACAATCGCTTCGGAGGGCACAATAGCATTGTCAGAAATCAACCTTTTTACATGTTGCCACGTGTCAGTAATGACCGAGAATTTAGTGAGTTCACTTCCTGTTCCACTCGTGGTGGGTAAGGCAACCAAGTCGAGGATCCTCTCAACCTTCCTCGAAACCATTCCCACTCCAAAGTAATCATCAATCTCTCCTTCCTTGATGGTTCCCAAGATACCTGCTGCCTTTGCAGCATCAATGACAGAGCCTCCTCCGACAGGGAGCAGGGAATTGAAATGGTCAGCCAGTAGATGGTAAACGATCCGATAGACCGTCTCCTTGCTTGGATTGGGTTCCACCCCCTCAACGATCTTGTACCTAACAGAAGCTTTCTCGAGAGACCTAAGGATAGAATCTAAGGACCCCGATTTCCTGAGAGATCCTTTTCCAATAATGAGAAGTGTTTTCTCCCCAAACTTTCTGATAATCTCCCCGACCCGATGAAAAACGCCTTCACCGAAGTGGATTTTGGTCGGACGCCAAGCTTTCAGGATCCTCTCGGCTTCGGAAATCAGTCTTTCCGTCTCTCCCATTTCAACATTCCCCTGCGCTATTAATTAAGAGGAGAAATGCATCGCTACGATGCATTTCTCCTCTTAGTAGATTGCTTCGTATGCCAATCCGTAAATGACTTACCCCTTTAGAAAGCCTCGCTTCTTGCCCCGTGCGAAGCTCAGCTTCTATTGTGGCTTACAACTCCTCTGCGTACTTCTCCATCCCTAAACGCTCAAGCAATCTTGGGGTCGGCTTTCCATCTGGGTCCCAATCTCGAACCTTATAATAATCAAGAATCGCCTCATCCAGCCCAATTGGGGTCTTTCCGGCAGCAGGGCCCTCATCCACGGGTTCCATAAAACGTTTCGGATACCGGAAGTCGTGTTCTTTCTTCCAGCCATAGCGGATATTCAAGATCTTTTGAAGCGTAGTGATTCTTTCTCCGCACCTTCGTAAATCATCCGTATTCCAACCCAATCCACAGGTGGCGTTCAACGTTTTGGTCAGATCCGTAAGGGTATAACCACTGAACTCCTGAAATTTGCAGTGGCCAGCGGAATTGATCACATTGCAGTAATCGTGGAACTTAGCATTGCGATCAGCGGCCTTCTCCCAGGACCATCGTTCTTCATTCTTCACATCAGATATTCCCCATTCCGGTAACATGACGTTGCAGACCCAGATGTGTTGGGAATTGCCCCGCTCGTGGTTCGGCCCGGAGGCCACGCCTGTACAGTAATTTAAAGCCGAGATATATTGGGCTCGCCAATTGTGGGCCGCAATCTCTTGCCCTTTCATAGCAACGGCCCACGTTTCTGAGCCCTTTCCTAATCGCTGGGCAGCATATTGGCATCCCTCACCAAGGAGATAGGCCAGGCCACCTTCGCGGAGGCCGATCCTCTTCGTCAGCTCGACCACCGCTTCATGATTACCCCATTTCAGATCGAGCCCATAAGTATCCTTTTTTGAGATGATGCCCTTCTCGTAACATTCCATGGCCCAGGCAATCACAACACCCAAAGAAATGGTATCCATTGAATACTTGTCCGCAAGTTCGCAGGCATAGGCGATCGCTTTTACATCCGCGCACATCGTGTTGTAGCCCATCATGGCGAAGGATTCATACTCAGGCCCCTTGCCTTTAAACCGATAAGGTCCTTCTTTGACCTCGCAAAGATTATGGCACTGGACAACACAGTATTTACAAGGCCAGGGTTTGGCATTGAGTTCTTTCGCGTAGTTGGAGGCATGCCAAGCTTTCACGCCTTCAGGCCAGTCTGCTAAGCGGTAATTACTGATCGGCAAATTTCCCTGCGGAGCAAACAACTCTGTTGCTGCGGCTGTCCCTACCCGCTTGGTTTGGAGCCACTCCGGTTTTTGTGAGTCGATAATGGCAAGTCGCCGATTGATCTCCTTATTGAGCTTCGTCAGTTCTGCTGAGTCATGATACTTTACCTTCTGGCTACCTCGGATGGCAATGCCTTTCAAGAGCTTTGACCCCATGATTGCGCCCATTCCGCTCCGACCGCAGTAGGACTTCTTCCGGGTTTGAATGTTGGCAAACCGAACGCCTCGTTCTGCTGCTTGGCCAATGCTGGCGACTTCGAAATCATCTCCTTCGGCTGCATGGATGGCATCTTCAGCCTCATAAGCATCCTTTCCCCAAAGGCGGCTAGCCCCCTTGAGAACGGCCTTGTCATCATCCACGACGAGGTAGACAGGTTTTTCAGCGCGGCCTATCACCACAATCGCATCATAACCCGCGGCTTTTATCTCGATACCGAAACTCGCCGTGGCAGCAGAGCCCGCATTCATATAGATCGAGGGAGAGATTGCAGTGGTTGACCATTTCCCCGCGCCGCTCTGGGCAACCCCATTCAGAGTCCCTGCAGCAAAAGTCAAACAGTTTGCTGGATCGAATGGAAGTGTCCCCTGGGGACTTTCCCTCCACATGAAATAAGCACCAAGTCCTTCTCCTCCCAAGAAATATTCGTAGATTTCATCTTGAATGGTTTCAGCTCTGCAGGTCCCCTTGCTTAAATCAACCCTCAAAACCTTGTTCCATACGCCTTTCATATTTCTTCCCCCTTTCACCTTTTATCGTTTTTCCCCAATATTCAAATGTGTGCAGATGGTTGAGTGGGGTCATATCCATTTCGAAATTACTCTTAAGGCCTCTCCCAAGTTAAATATCAATGGGCCTGAAGATCAGCACAATCGCCATAGCAATAAAAACCATTGTCTCGGCACCTTGAGGCCAGAACCTCGCGGTGAAAGACATGACCATCCCTAAGGCAAAGGCAGAGAGAAATGTTCCCCTTAAATTTCCCATCCCTCCAACAATGACCACGGCGAAACAGAGCAAGAGAACGGCGAGTCCCATATAGGGGTGCACAGAACTGATCGGTGCATAGAGGACCCCTCCCAAGGCAGCCAGACCGCTCCCAAGCACAAAGACCATTGAAAAGTATCTGTTCACATCAATTCCAAGACATCGGACCCCCTCCTTGTCCTCGAGGGCGGCCACAATGATCTTTCCCACCATGGTCTTCTTAAAAAAGAGGTTTAAACTGAAGAAGAGAAGAAGGGCAATGATCACAATGATGATTCGATACATCGGAAGAGAGAGGTCTCCCAAAGTCAGATATTTCCCAACGGGGTCACTCAGGGGATAAGGTGCGGCCCCCCATATCCATTTAATCGCATCCACACCGATCAGGGCAATAGCAAAGGT
>CAKZKY010000019.1 GCA_937124575.1 uncultured Pseudomonadota bacterium
TCGCTGATCAATTTTTGAAAATTTCGGATCTAAATTTTTCTCAGAAAATTCCTTTAACGCCTCTAAGATATCCTTCTTCGTAATTTCTGCCATCATTGTCTCCTCATCTCTTAGCTTTTTAGATATCACGATTCATTCGGCCTGTCCAGTCTTTTCTTTGCTCTTTCAGGGAACCGCATAGATCTCTGTTGCGCATTTCTCTTTCTGCCTCTCAAATCGTTTTACCTGAAAAAGGGCGGCTTGGGGCCAATTTTCGAGAAAACCTGGGCACTCTTCCTTGATTGTGCAAGAGTCAACGACCACAACACTCACGCCGTTCTTATGGAGGCTTTGACTAACCTTTTCCCATGTATCCGGCATCTCCACAAATCTTCCTTCTGCATAGAAGGCAACGCGGTAGAATCTCTTTGGTCCCATGATTAAGGAGCCCCGATACCCATTTTCCTTTAACCAAAGGCCTGCCTGTTTGATCGTTATTTTTTCGTTTCCGTTCCCTCCGAGTGCCTGGGAAAGAAAAAAAAGGGAGAGGAACACGGTGAGGATCATGGCGAGATGTCGGCGCGTAAAAGACCTTCCAAGATTAAAGTATTCCATGCGCTGAGATAGAAAGGCGTCGGCAGCCTTGAGGCCGTGGCTAGCGAAAAAAATCGAAGGTAAAACCAGGGTGAGACCATGGCGGGTACTGAAATAATAGAGCTGTCTCGCATAAAACACAGACATCAAAAAGAGAATGGAAAAAGCATATAGTAGATATTTGTCTGAGGATGAGAATCCCTCCTTTCTCCTTTTCCAAAATCCCAACAAAACAAGAATAATCAAAAGGTTAGAAGATTTGAAGAATTTATAAATCACTTCGGAAATTGCTAAAACGACCCGGTGCCGGCTTGCAAATTCAAGAGCATCTTGCGAAATCGCAGGCAATGAAGAATAGGTTCTTTCCCCCAAGGTACCAATTGGATCTTGAGGCCTCAGTACCGTCCGAACATGCGCTTTGATGAAAGTAAGAGAAAAGGAGGTCATCTCACCGATGGCTGTTTGGTTCGGATTCTTCTTAAAAGAAAAGATAACGAAGGAAAGCAAGACGGGAAAGATCAAAACGAACAGGCTTAGGTTTAAGATTTTCCTCTTTACGGGAAGCAATCCTGTCTTTTTGAAAACGATATAAAAAGCGAGAGCAGCCCAAAGAACGAAACCTTCGACGCGTGTCAACGCTCCTAGTCCGGCACTCATACTGGCAAGTGCAAAGAAAAGAGGCTGTCCTTTCCCACTGCCTTCCCACACCAGCCACATCGTAACGAGAACAAAGAACCATAGGGTGGGATCCCTAAGGACTTGAGTGTCAAATTCCAATAAGTTGGGAAGGGTTATATAGAAGATTGCAGAAAGCCAACCTATCTTTTCGTCATATAAGCTCCGCCCGAGAAGAAAAACCGGGATGACGGTGAGTGTCCCCAAGACGATAGAAATCAATTGTCCGCTCAGCTCCCAGTCGCCAACCAATCTCTGAACGAGAAAGATCAAGAAGGGATAAAGGCTAAAGTAGGATCCGGGGATTCCGCTGTAATTCCCTTCTGAAAACAACTTCGCCATCTTGATGTAAAGCGTGCCGTCATTCGTGATGATCTGAGGTTGGAGGAATACGATGAACCTTGGAATAAGAGCAATGAGGACAAGAAGGCATAACTTTGCGAAAAGGGGCATTGAGACAACCGTTTCCTTGACCCTTAATAGCCCCTTTTTTGACCTTTCAACCATACCTTCTCTTTAATCCATTTATGAACGTTTCAAATGACCTACAGAGAGAATGACCCACGTGGTAAAAGGGGATTATGGGTTTCTCCTCAACTATTGCTAATAAATATGGGCCAATAAAACCATGACAATTTTCTCACTCGTCCTCCCATTACCAAATATCCTCTTATTCTTTAAGGGATCCTTTCCCCACTCTCTTTGTCTCACTGCATCTACAATTTTTTTCGTTTCCGCTCCCACTAACACGTTCCATCCGCTTTTGACGGTCTCTACCCATTCGGTTTCATCCCTTAACGTGAGACAGGGGACTTTAAACCAGTAAGCCTCCTTCTGCACGCCTCCGGAATCCGTCAAGATGGCTCTCGCGTGCTTTTCCAAGACTAACATGTTGAGGTAGGAAACAGGTTCTATCAATCTAACTCTATGGCTATCTACTGGAAGATTGTAAGTTTTCATCACCTTCTTCGTTCTGGGATGGATTGGAAGAATCACCGGAACCTCTTTTCCAATTTCATGAAGGGCCTTCAGAATCGATTTGAGCCTTTTGGGGTCATCCGTATTTTCGGCACGGTGGAGGGTGGCAAGGTAATATTGCAGATTGCAGATTGCGGATTGCGGATTGAAAAGACCTAAGTCCTTCAGAATGGTTGATTTCTCTTCAGCTAATTTCGAATAATAGAGAATCGAATCGTACATGACGTCGCCGACGTTTCTGATCACTCTTCCCCGACCTGAGCGGATTCCTTCTTTCTCTAAATTCTTTACCGCCTGGTTCGTGGGACAGAAAAGAAAGGTGGAAAGGTGATCGGTAAGAAGGCGATTGATCTCTTCGGGCATGGTCCGGACATAACTTCTTAACCCCGCTTCCACATGGGCAATCGGGATATTCAGTTTGGCAGCGGCCAAGGCCCCTGCTAAGGTTGAGTTCGTATCGCCATAAACGACAACGGCCTCTGGTTTCTCCCTTTCAAGAACGGCTTCGATTCGTTCAAGCATGACCCCGGTCTGTTTCCCATGTGATTCGGATCCAACCCCGAGGTGGTAATGCGGTTTGGGAAGTTCAAGCTCTTCAAAAAAGACTCGATCCATCAGATAATCGTAGTGCTGGCCGGTATGGACGAATATTTCTTGAATATGATTCTTCTGAGAAGAGGCCTGAATGGCTCGGTTGACCGAAGCCGCTTTAATAAATTGAGGCCTGGCACCCACGATGGTAACGATTTTTATCATTTATAATGGCCTCACTCCAGCGCGATCTTTTTTATATCTGTTTCCACAGGCCTTGCAAATAGCTTTTCCAGATCGAAATGTGAGCTCCACGGCACATTGACAGACCCACCCTTTTATCTTCCCCGGATTTCCATAAACAAGAGCGTAATCGGGAATATCTCTGGTCACCACTGAACCTGCCCCAATGAAGGCATATTCTCCTATAGTGTTCCCGCAGATAATCGTGGTATTGGCCCCGATGGTTGCTCCTCTTTTTACCAATGTCTGCCGGAATTCTTTTCTTCGTGAAATGAAACTTCTGGGATTCAACACATTGGTGAAGACCATCGAGGGGCCGCAGAAGACGTCATCCTCTAAAACCACTCCATCATAGATGGAGACATTATTCTGGACTTTTACATTGTCTCCCAAAATCGCACCGCTGCTGATGAAGACATTCTGTCCGATGATACAATTTTTCCCAATCTTTGCCCCGGACATGACATGAGAAAAATGCCAGACCTGGGTATTCTCACCGATCTCCGCAGGTTCATCCACGACCGCTGTCGGATGCACAAAATAATTCTTCTCCATTCATCTTCTCCATCATAGGCTAATGGGAATTCCCTTCTGCTTAATGGACTGTTGGGCAGCAACAAGAATCTTGATCACTTCAACGGCATCCCGCGCTCCGGTTCGAGGTTGTGCCCTTGTCTGCATGCAATGAATAAAATGATCCGCCTCTGCCCGAAGGGGTTCCGCCATCTTGATATTCGGGATCGTAATATCCCCAAACCTCAGGCTTAAATACTCCCCATATGAATCATAGGATAGACTACTAACTCCTTTATCATAAATCTTCAATTTCTCGGATACCTCCATGTCGTCAAAGACCACCATCTTTTTCGACCCCACGATCGTGATCTTCCTGATCTTGTGTGGATCGAGCCAGCTCAGATGGATATTGGCCATCTTGCCGTCGGCAAAGTGGAGGCTCAGAAAGACCACATCTTCAATATTCTTCTGGATATAGCTTTCTCCATGAGCGGAGACCACTACCGGTCTCTCATTGAGGAGTCCGAGAATGACAGACAGATCGTGAGGAGCAAATGACCATAGGGCATTTTCGTCTTGGCGAATGATGCCGAGATTGACTCTTTGGGTATAGATATAATGAACCCTCCCCAACTCTCCAGAATCGATCATCTCCTTTAATCGATCGAACACCGGATGGTATATAAGGAGATGTCCCACCATGAGAATGCATTCTCTCTCTTCTGCTATTTTTGCCATCTCTTCTGCATCTCCCACATTTAATGCCATTGGCTTCTCCACCAGGACATCCTTTCCAACTAATAGGGCTTCTTTCGCTAAAGGGAAATGAGAGGAGGCGGAGGAGGCGATCACGACCCCTTTGATGTCTGGGTCGGAGATGATGGGTTTCAAATTGTCCACCAATTTTGATCGATAATAAATCTTTTGCAGGTCCATCAATTTTGAAGGATCGGAGTCGCAAATATATTTCAGATGGACATTAGGGAGCTCTGAAAAAACACGGATGTGATTCTTCCCCCATGCCCCAGCCCCCACCACCGCAATACCGATCATAGAAGCCTCCGCAAAAATCAGTTTAAAATTAACAATTAGCAATGATCAATTAGCAATTATCCTTTTGGAAAAGCTTTATCGCAAGTAACATTTTGCAATGTTAATTTTGCAACGACCATTTTTCAATAATCATTTCATAGGTTTCAACCCCATTCCTTCAGGGCATCCTTTCAAGTGCCACTTCAGCAGATAAGCGTAAATTGAGAGCTTATTTCTCCATTTTTGTATCGCAAACCCTGACAGGATGCAAACGATTAACATCGAAATAAATTCCACCCCCAATTTAATCAGCAATCCGATTAAAAGGACAAACCATTCCCATCGTCCCCTATTCTTTTTAAAAAAATGGTAGCGAGAGCGGTAATATTCCGCCTTAGCCCTCTTTTTTTCCTTCTCAGCACTCTTTCCCTGAAAATGATAAACTTCGGCCTGGGGATGATGATAAATCTTCCATCCTGCCCTCCGGATCCGATAACACCAATCCGTCTCTTCGAGAAAGAGAAAGTAATCCTCATCCAACAATCCCACCTGCTCCATCGCCTCTCGTCTCACCATCATACAGGCACCGATGACCGAATCAACTTCAATGGGTTCAGAATAGG
>CAKZKY010000020.1 GCA_937124575.1 uncultured Pseudomonadota bacterium
TCGAGTTCGACCTCTCTTAAGGCTTCGTCCCCATTGGCGGGATCCATCTGGTAGGATTTCCGGTCGCCAAACTGGGGCTTTGACTCTGCGGCTACTCGGAAAGGCCCATAGAAACTTGAAGCATATTTTGCCGCATAAGAGAGAATGGGGGTATCCTCGTATTGGTTTTCATCGAGAATCCTTCGGATGGCTCCCACCCTTCCATCCATCATGTCCGAAGGGGCAACGATGTCCGCACCTGCCTCGGCATGGGAGAGGGCCTGAGCGCTGAGAAGTTCGAGTGTTTCATCATTTAAGATCTTACCATTTTTGACCATCCCGCAATGACCGTGGCTGGTATATTCACAGAGACAGACATCGGTGATCACAAGGATTCCGTCTATCTTCTCCTTAATCTGACGGATCGTCCTCTGAATAATTCCATCCTTCGCATAGGCTTCAGAGCCCATTTCATCTTTCTTTTCTGGAATCCCAAAGAGGATCACACCAGAAATCCCTAACGATTTTGCCTCTTTAACTTCCTTGAGGATGAGGTCATTGGATAACTGAAAATGGCCGGGCATAGAGGAGATCGGTCTTTTCACTCCTTTCCCTGGACGGACAAAGAGGGGGAGAATGAAATCGTCCGGCCTTAAATGGGTTTCTCGAATGACCTCTCGAAGAAGGCCATTCATCCGGAACCTTCTTAGCCTATACTGAGGGAATCTCATTTGCCCTCCTTTTGGTTCGATTGGATAGTGGCTTGAGCATTAAAAAAACGAATGTTTACCCTGTTAGAAAGTTGAAATCTTTCTAACAGGGTTTACTGATATTTTCTACAATATTTCGGATCAAATGTCTATAAAACGATTTTTTCAACTTTTCGAAGCAACAACTTGAAAAAGCTTATTCAATTTGATAGTATTCATAAAAAATGAAATGTTTTCGGTCTTTTTTTGAAAGGAGAAAAGATGCCCTGGCAAGACGACGACTTTAGCAGAAGTGGAGGGCAAGGCTATGGCGGTCCTTCCATGGAAGAGATGGCCATAAAAGTTCAGGAAAAAATTTCCAGATGGGGTGGAAAATTCTTTCTCATCCTATTGGCCATCCCCATTGGAATCTGGCTGGCCTCGGGAACCTATATGGTTGGACCGGGAGAGGAAGGGGTTGTTCGGCAGTTTGGAAAAGAGGTGGATCGTACCCCTCCGGGTTTACGATACCGACTTCCATGGCCCATTCAGACCCATGATGTGGTTCATTTAGCCAAGGTGAGAAGAGCGGAGATTGGTTTTAGAACGGATCCCTACACAGGAAAGGTGAAATCCGAACCGAGAGAGGCGCTGATGCTCACCGGTGACGAGAACATCGTGGATGCCCAGCTCTTTGTTCAATACATTGTTAAAGATCCCTCACAATTTTTATTCCGAGTCAGAAATGCAGAAGCCGTTCTGAAGACCTCTGCAGAGGTTGCTCTTCGAAGCGTGGTGGGAAGAAATACGATTGACTTCACCATGACCGAAGGCCGTGTGACCGTTCAAGATGAGATCAAGAAATATCTTCAGACCCTTTTAGATGAATATGAGACAGGGCTGATGGTTACTGAGGCAAGGCTTCTGGTAGTGGACCCGCCGGAAGAGGTGAAGGATGCTTTTCACGATGTGGTGAGAGCCTGGGAGGATCGGGAGCGATTGATGCGAGAAGCCGAGGGATACCGGGAGGATCTAATCCCAAAGGCAAAGGGAGAAGCAGTTCAGATGGTTCGCACGGCGGAGGCTTACAAAGAGCAGAGAATCATTCGGGCACAAGGTGATGCGGGAAAATTTTTAGACGTGCTCAAGGCCTATCGAAAAGGAAAGGAAGTGACCCGGGAACGACTCTATCTTGAGACGATGGATAAGATTTTGCCCGGCAAAGAGAAGTATATTCTTCCGCCAGAGGGGAAAAATTCAGTCTTAAAATTACTCCCTTTGAAAGAGGGAATTGTCATAAAAGAGAAAGAAGGCAAAAAGGAGTAATCCATGATGAGCGGAAAAAAACGTGCGGTGATTCTGATTCTGTTTTTTCTGGGTTTTCTTCTGGTCTCAGGGTCTGCTTTTACGATTGACGAGAAAGAACAGGCGATCATCACCCAGTTCGGAAAATATGTCAGGACAATTAAAGATCCCGGATTACATTTTAAGATCCCTTTTATTCAAACCTTGCACCTCTTTGATAAAAGGGTTTTAACGACGGATGCTGTGGCTGTGGAATATATCACCCTGGACAAGAAACGGGTGGTGGTGGATCATATCTCCAGATGGAAGATTGAAGACCCGTTGGAATTTTATAGAAGTGTAAGGACAGAGGCAGGGGCACTGGCGCGATTGGAAGATATTTTGGTTGCCAGGTTGAGACAGGAGATTGCCAAGCACCTGTTTATCGGGTTTATCCGGGAAGAGCGGGAGAAGATCGTCGAGACGGTGGCTAAAGACGCCCATGAGCAGGCCAAGCGGTTTGGCATCAAGATCATTGATGTGCGAATCAAACGGGCGGATCTCCCCAAAGAGGTGCAGGCCAGTGTCTATGCACGCATGCAGGCAGAACGGCACCGGATTGCCAAACGATACCGGGCCGAAGGAGAGCAGCGAGCAAAAGAGATCAAGGCCGAAACGGATAAGGAGAAAGAGATCCTACTTGCCAAAGCCTATAGCCAGCAGATGAAACTGTTTGGGGAGGGGGATGCTCGTGCGACCGAGATTTATGCCTCGGCCTATGAACAGGATATGGAGTTTTATTCTTTCCTCAGACGGCTTCAGACCTATGAACATCTTTTCGAGGGAAAAACGACGATTCTTCTTGAATCGGATTCTGAACTGCTTAAATATTTTAAGAGCCCAAGGCCCTCTCAGAAATAGAAACCTTATTCTTTTTGAGAGGGTTTGACTATTAATTTGAATCCGCGGATTCCCTCAACGCTTACTTTTTCTCCCTTTTCAATAGGTGCCACATATGTTTCAACTTCAGCCAGCCATAGCTCTCCGTGGATACGAACATATCCTGAAGGCATTAAACAAGTTTCTACAATGGCCTCATCGCCTATTTGCCGATGAACGTCTTTAATCCGACTTCGATCATAAGCCCGCCAGACAAGAGGAAAAAGGGCAATATCCTTGATGATCCATAGGCCAATGGAGGCCATGATGAGCCAAGTCGGAAGATCTACCCAATGGCGGATGAGAATAAGGATTGAGATGAGGATGACCAGACTCGGGATCTGAAATAGAGCGTATCTTAAAATGAGCCGAAAAGACCATTCTTTTTTTTTCGACAGAATCATGGTTCCACACTTATTG
>CAKZKY010000021.1 GCA_937124575.1 uncultured Pseudomonadota bacterium
AAGAGGGCTAAGTAGAGGCTGATGCGCCGCCTATTTGTCCACATGTACTGGAAGGTCGATGACAACACCCTTTATGAGATGATCCAAAGCAATCTTAACGACCTCCGTCAATTCTCCAAAGCCATCGTCGCCCTAATATAAAAAGTGAAAAATCATCACACTCCCTACCTCTTTTTTCATCCTTTCCTCGTGTTCCGTTCAATCGCCAGAAGAACCAGGATGAGGCTGAAGGCAGCAATCGTCATGATCAGGGCAAAGAATGTGCCCCCAATTGCAGCCATTTTAATCTTTGCCTCTGTTCGGTCTCTTTCAATTTTATTTTCTTTCTCGGCCTTCATATTAAAAAAAGTACCGAGCACTTCACTCCTTTCCGATTCGCTAAATTTCGTTAATACCCCCTTAGCTTCACGTAGGACGTTAATCTTTTCTCTCATAGTATTGTAGCGACCAACTCGATCTTTAATCCACCCTCGAATTTTTTCAATCCCTATTTTTTCTTGGTCAGTCTTCGGTAAAAGTACAATCAATTCATAAATTTCTTTATCAAGTCTCGCTAAAAGTTTTGGGCTCAATTTTTTTGTTGGTTCCTCCACTTCTGCCGGACTTTTACCTGCTTTTTTTGCGGCAAGAATAACTCCAATCTGCTCCGCTGAAACACTTGTGTCTTTCCACAAGAAAAGTCGAATATCAGAGATTAGGTAAAATATTGCCCCAATAAATCCCAGGATGGAAAGAACTAAAATAACCCATGTATAGGACCTGGTAATTCTAAAAAAAACAGATCTTTCAACCTTGTCAAATACCTTTAACTCCGTTTGTTTTAGGTCACGAACATCAGCCTTTATGAGTTTAACTCCGCATTCTTCACAAAAGACATAATTTTCACTGAAACTCTTTTTACATTTGGGACACTGAAGCATGGAGCCCTCCTTTTTAAAATAACCCTGTTATTTATTTGTCACAATTTTTAAGGGCTAATTGATCTTTAACTCCGACCTGAATAAGTCAAGGGTCTTTTTGTCTGTAATCCATTTGCCTGCCGAATCAGATGGAAGGCCACCCACCATGTATAAAATGTCATCTATCAATGCCCATATCCCGAGCCCCCCAAGGGTAATCAGTTTAAGGATGCCCAATCCGACCTGTCCTCTATAGAATCGGTCTATTCCAAATACCCCAAACCAGGTGGCTAACAGTATAAGAATTCCTTTGTCTTTTGGAGATATACTTACGGCAACCTCTCTTTTTTCCATGGTAGGCCTCCTTTCTTTGTTTTTTATTGAATCTACGGATTTTTCAGGATAAGATTTTTCAAGACCAGCTCCGCAATTCTCACAGAAATTGCTATCCTCCTCAATTTTTTGACCACATTTTGGACAAAACATGTGTCACCTCCTTTATCTCAAACTTTGACCGCAGTTTTGACAAAAATTGTCCCTTGCACTGGCCTTTGTTCCGCATTCCGGGCAAAAGTTAAAATATTCTGGGGTAACTTTTCGCTTTTGTATTTTAGTCATGATGATTAGGGAAGCAATCCCAAGGATGGCAATCCCCAGAATGATGGCCAGTAGAAATTCCTTCCCAATGGGTCCGGAAGATTTCGATTTTATAAAGAGCCTATTGTCGGAAGGCCGGGTCCTTTCCCAAACCAGAGACCTTCCTTTAAAATTCCCCACATTGGAGTTGATGATCTGATTGGGCATATTCACCTTCACCCTCTTCACAATTCCGAGGAAATCATAAGGCACATCCATGGTAAACTCATCGTGGTCCTGATGAGATATGAACCTGCAATTCTCGGCAACCTCCTCAATCTTTTTAAATTTCTCTCGAATAAAAAGAGATTTTCTTCCGTCTGACTCACTGCCTTTTTGGATATCCGAGTCTTTGTGGCTTTGCTTTTCTCTCAGATCAGCTTCCACTAAATCAATCATGGAGTTCAATGATACTTCCAACGGCAGAATCTTCATCCTCATCTCACCGGAACCGTCCCTTTTCAGATCGATCTCTACTTCGGCTTCGAGACAAGAGGACAGCAATAGACATAAAGCAAGTAGTGATAACAATCTGAGTTTTTTCATCGGCCCAAACCTTTTTCTAAATCTTTCTTTAAAGCTCGTAAAGAATTTAATTCTCTTATATCCTGAGTAACATAAGGATGCTTTTCTCCTCGTTCAATTTTTTTTAAATATCTATTGACAATTATCGCAAAGTTGCTACTAGGAAATTTTGTAAGAATGTCTTTTAAATTGGTTACTGCTAATTTTCTGTAAAATTCCGCCTTTTTTAAATCCTTTTCTAAAAAGGGCTGTCCAGGATCCTCATAAAGGGTTGAAGCAGCCCAATAATTATAACTTAATACTATTTTCGCATTTGGAAAATAGTTTGAGCCTGGAAAGGATTTAATGAATTCTTCATATACCCTGGCGTCATGTATGGGGTTCTCCGGATCTCCTTCCCACTCATACAACAATTTTGCAGGTAAGAGGCGATATGCCGCTTCATCACCATAAATTCGTGTAATCTCAATATCTCCGGGTACTCCCACATAACCTGTTATCCCGGTAGATGACCTTATTTTTACACTAATTCTTGAACGTGGCTCACCACGAGTCTTGCCAATTGAAATTATATCCACTATTTCTCCCTTCTTGATGCTTCCTGAGGGGATCGCGGGTTGACGAGACTTCCAATAAAAAAACTTGCCGGATTCCACATATAAAGGCTCGTCAAGTGGAAAAACTTCTATACTTTCCTTTATTGCTCTTCCAATTGCTAAAGTATCAGGTGGAGGCTTCCATATTTTTGATTCAATTAACAAGAAATATCTCTCTACAAACGGTATCTTAAAGTTGTAATAATGGAAAAGAATAATTGAACCAGCTAATCCGGCGAGTATAAAACCAAAGATGATTGCCACCCATGTTACCGATAAATGGCGCTTTGGTTTGATGATTCCTTGTACTGGTTGAGTTAATAAAGCGCCGCACTCATTGCAATATTTCTCATCTGGTTTAAGAGTTAAAGGCGCTCGACATTTGGGACAAATGTTTTCCTTTTCCACCAGCGGCGAACCACATTCCTTACAAAACTTCTTCCCTTCAGGGTATTCTATTTTACAAACTCGACAATACATTATTGAATTTTCCATATTGAATTTATTGGATGTTCTTCCGCCATCTCCTATTTGGTTACTCCCTATGAGCCACGATTTACATTATTATTGGGATCTCGAACATATATAATCCAATTCTCACCTTATCTCTCTTAGAGGAAATTCTCGAGGTCTGGACTCTTCTATGCCTATCAA
>CAKZKY010000022.1 GCA_937124575.1 uncultured Pseudomonadota bacterium
GAGTGGCTCATATTACTGCTTAAACTTTAAAGGCGGCTAATTTTTCATTTATAGTTTTCACGCAGGATTCAGGTTTATTTTAGTGATATAAGTCCATTTAAATAGAATTAAACGGTATGAGATTAATGGCAAAGAGTTTTGTTTATCAATAGGTTAGAATTTTGTATGTAAGAGTTCGCTTTATCTCTTTTCTTTGCCCAAACTGGCGACTTCGCTTTAAACTTAATCAAAGAATAACTTTCAAAGGAGGGCCTTCTTTCATGGATAGGGATTATAGACCTACTTTTAGGGAACCCAATTATGTCGTGGCCCGGTACCGTAATGGAACCATGATTAAAGGAATTACTTATAATTTCAATCCCAGAAGAAAGTCAATGAATGTGATCTCTTTTAAAGAAGAGGCAGGCTGGGAAAAAGGGGAGTCAACCGAAGTCTTTTTCGCTCATTTAAAGGCTGTCTTTTTTGTAAAATCGCTTGAAGGAAGAAAGGGACGGATTAAAGCTTCTGAAGCGGACCTACAGGAGAAATTGGATTCGACCCGGATGACAAAAGTGAAGGTCACCTTTGCTGATGGTGAAACGCTTGTAGGAGTTACAACGGGTTATTCTCCAGATCGAATTGGCTTTTTTGTCCTACCCTTGGAGGAAGATAGCAATAACATCCGAATATTTGTGATTACAGATGCTGTGACGAATGTTGAGGTCTGGAGATAATTGGAGAAAGATTCACCAATGATTTTCGGCTGATTCGGCATTCTTTATAATATCCGCAAGATCTTCGAAAAATGATTCGTAAAAGTGAGGATAGCGACCGCGAAGCATCCCTTCATCATCGATACCGCAAATATCAATCCCTCCTTGAGCTCGGACAGATCATCGGCTTAGAGCTTCGACTCGACAATTTACTATTGCAGATCGCTCAAAAGGCCTGTGAAGTATTGGAGGCGGATCGTTGCAGTATGTTCATCTACGATCCCTATCAGGATGAGCTTTGGTCCACTGTAGCTATGGGTTTAGGAGAGCAGGTCATTCGAATTCCGAGTAACGTCGGGGTGGCAGGACATTGTTTCCAGAGCGGGGCAGTCATCAATATCGAGGATGCCTATGAGGACCCTCGATTCAATAGAGAGGTAGATCGAAAAACAGGATACCGCACCCGAAGCATCCTTTGTATGCCTCTTCATCATCGAGATGGATCGAAACTGGGGGTGATTCAACTACTCAACAAGAAAAGTGGCGTTTTTAACAAAGAGGATGAAACCTTCCTTGTAGCCTTTGGAAATCACGCTTCTGTTTTTATTGAAATGGCACAGCTCCAGAAAGCCCGTTTTGAGGCCCTTGAACGATCTCGAAACGAGCTGGAACGTTTGAACAAAGCCAAGAGCAAAGCCCTTGACCACCTCTCGCATGAACTGAAGACCCCTCTGACCATCATCCAAGGAAACCTTCGCCTTTTGAGGCGAAAGCTTCAAGCGGCCTCATCCTTCGATGAGTGGAAAAAGTATTTTGAAATTCTTGGAACACACCTTGAGCGACTCCTGACGATTCAGGAAAAAGCAAACATGATCATCCAGTCTTATGAAAAAAAGGATGAGTATCTATTTTTGAACGAACTCGATCAAATGGATGGAAAGTTAACCGAAAGGGCAGACATCCCCTCTGACCTAATGGCCCAGTGGAGTGAATTAAAAGAAAAAATAGTTGAGCACCTCCACCTCAAACCGACTCCATCCCCATCGATTCCCATCTTCCCTGCTATCCGTAAGATCTTGGAGGCCTCGAAGCAAAAAGCGAAACATCGAGAGATTGCGTTTCTCCTCGAAGGAAGACAGGATATCGAACTGTCCATCGAACCAAAAATTTTTGGACAGATCATGGAGGGACTTTTAAAGAATGCGATTGAAAATACTCCAGACGAAGGAGTTATTCAGATCGGCCTGGAAAAGACAGGTCATGGAGTTCTCGTAAGAGTGGAAGACTTTGGAATTGGCATCACACCTGAAAATCAAGAATACATCTTCGATGGCCTCTTTAGCACTCAAGAGACGGATTTATATTCTTCGAGGAAACCTTATGATTTCAATGCCGGGGGAAAAGGACTCGATCTCCTTCGGATGAAGGTTTACGGACAGCGCTTTGGGTTCGATTTCTCTTTAACCAGCCAGCGATGCATTCATCTACCAACAGACAAAGACCTTTGCCCAGGAAGAATCTCCTTGTGCCCTCACTGTCAACGGCGTGAAGATTGTCTTTCCTCGGGAGGAAGCGCTTTCTCTGTATTCTTTCCGACACACAGTAGAACCATTTATGAAACTATTTAGCAGCTCAAAAAAAGAACCTGAGAAAGAGAGAACGCAAAGCAACCTGAGTGGAAATGAGAAAGAGTCCTTGTTCAGTTTCTTCATCCATGACCTCACTGGACCTCTTTCGATTATCAACACTAGCACACAACATTTACTTCATAAAGGCGAGCGGTACGGTCCCCTCACAAACGACCAAAAAGTCATCGTTGAACGCATCCTGCGTAATGCGTCCAAAGCCCAAACCCTCCTTCAAGAAGTGATTGAGCTTTTCCGCTCAGAAGGGGGATTTTTTGAAAAAGAGCTCTTCTGGGTCGAAAATGCCCTTAAAGATGCCATCATCGATGTATTCGAGGTGATCAACCCTTCTCTCGCAGAGACCTTTTATAAAATTCAAAATCGGAAAGAACTTCGGCAGGCTTTAGAAACCCAAGGGATTTCAATTGAGATCACAGGGAAGTATGGGGCGTCACAATTCTGCCATGATCCGAAGAAAATCCGTCAGATCCTTCGAAATCTGATCAGCAATGCACAGAAATACAGACGAAACAAAACAAGGATTTCGATTGAGGGAGAGAGCGATCTGCTCATCTCAGTAGAGGATGATGGAAATGGAATTTCTCAAGAAGAACAGGAGATGATTTTCAAACGTTTTGTTCGGCGAAACGGGGATAAACGATCTAATGTACCCGGGATTGGATTGGGTCTTTACGGGGTAAAAACCCTTGTGGAGGCGATGAAGGGAGAGATTCGCCTGGAAAGTCAAATGGGAGTTGGGACACGTTTCGTCCTCCAAATCCCGCCTCTTCAATAATAAAAAAGTCCTTCTTCTGTCCCCTTTAAATTAGGGGGGAAATACTACTTTTTGTCTTGAGTGGTTGTTTCGTCAATCTCCTTCCAAAATTTCTCTTCTGGCTTTTTCCAATATTTTCCCCAACGTTCGGTAAAAAAGGCTTCCAGTTTCTCTAAGAGACGTTTCCAGCCATAGAGAAATTCATACCGGAGCATATCTTCCAGAAAAGGGACGATCTCTCCTAACTTTTCTTTGGGGAGGTAAGCCCGTGCTCCCATCTCAAAAGAGCGCTTCAGTGCTTCGGGATTTAATGCGTGAGCCGTCAACATGGCCACAGGAAATTTCTTTTTAACGGCTAAATCCAGGAGATCAAAACCACGAACTCCCATGATGTCTAAGATGACGGCATCATAGGTTGAGGATGCCATTTTGGCCACTGCCTCATCATAAGAAGTGGCCTTATCAAATTGACAATCGGGATAGAGATCTTTAACTTCCTCTTCTAAGACAGTCAGAACATCCGGTTCATCGTCCACTGCCAGTATCCGTTTCCCTTTTAAAATTGTTCCTCCCATGATTCCTCCTCTATTTGAGTTCAAATAAAAATGTATGAAAATGAGAAGAAAAAGTCAACAGGAAATTGAAGGGACCCTTTAAGGGCTTCATCACAAGAAATTTATGTAGGGGGGAACTAAACCTCGTTAGAAGAGTTTCACCCTTCTAACGAGGTAAAAAACAAGGAGCTAAGAAATTTTCTTAACCCCTTGTTTTTATTTTGGTAGCGGGGGGTAGATTTGAACTACCGACCTTCGGGTTATGAGGACGAATATAATGCGACCCTTGTGAAATGGACACAATAACGGTGTAGAGTTAGAATCCCATATGAAGGGAAAACTTTAACACTGGAGGTGTAGGAGATGAAATCGAGGAAATGGACAGCCGATGAAAAGTTAGCCAT
>CAKZKY010000023.1 GCA_937124575.1 uncultured Pseudomonadota bacterium
TAAAGCTTGAAGAACTCTTCAGCGAGTTAAAGAAGAGATTGGGCGAAAAAGAGGCTCTTCAAAGAATCGAACAGCTCTCCGAAGCCAATGGAACGAAAGAAAGGGTCTCGCAGGTCAAATCGTATGAGGAAAAGGTCTGGGTCGCAACCCGCTATGCTCATGGCCAGAGGACCATTGACGAACCGGTCTTCCTTGCCTTAAAGGAAGTCGCTTCTCAGGAATCTCTAAAAAATTTCGAAGAAGCCATTGGGAAATCAGGAACCCTGGTCGCCAGAAGGGTCTGGTCCATCTTCTTCTCTGAACCAAACCGGGAACGATGGGTGGTCTATCTAATGAGAAAGAAAGGAATCACCCAAGAACAGGCCCGTCTCATCATGGATCGCATCCACTACCTCCCCGCCTCAAAGAGAAAGCCTTTCGACACCTACTGGGCGCTTTCTTCTCGAAATCTCGTCCATACCGAGTTCCCAGACCATCAGGAGAATGTGAGGAAGATGGCTGAGGAGCCAGAATTCCATCTGGAGGAATATCGAGAATCGATTCTGAACTCATTTCCAGCCCGAGTTCTCGATCAGCTCAATCAGCTCGAAGACTTCCGAAAGGCTTATGAGATCAACGCTGAATTGTCAGAACGATTCAAAGAGGTTGGGATCTCCGGTGACTTTGGCCTGGAAGGTCTCACTCCCTCGGATTGGCACGAATTTGGACCTGTCCAAAAAACGCTATTTGAATTCAAGGCGGCTTATGATATATTTCAGAATCAAATGGTCTCCATTCTCATGACACGGGGTAGGAGGACGAAGGCCTCTCCCAAAAAGGGAAATTGAAGATGAACCCAAAATATCCTTTTAAGATCTCCATCTGTAACGAACTCTTTCAGGGATGGCCGATTGAGAGGGTCTTTGAGTATGCTGCCCGATTGGGTTATGACGGCGTTGAAATTTCACCCTTCACTCTGGCCGATTCTGTAACCGAAATCTCAACAAAGAGAAGAAATGCGATTCGCCGTGCCGCAGAAGAGAATGGGATTGAGGTTGTGGGACTCCATTGGCTTTTGGTCAAACCCGAAGGCCTTTACATCAATCACCCCGATGAGTTTATCCGCATCAAGACTCAAGAATATATCGCAGCCCTTATCCACTTCTGCGCCGATATCGGAGGAAAGGTCCTGGTCCATGGTTCCCCACACCAGAGAACGATCAAAGAGGGATGGAACATTAAGGATTCTTGGGATTATGCCAAAGAGACATTTAAAATATCATTAAAGGCGGCTCGTCAGAGGAATGTGTTCTACTGCATCGAGCCCCTCGCCCCCCTCCAAACCAACTTCATCAATACCGTAAGTCAAGCTATCCAGTTTGTAAAAGAGGTGCGGCATCCAAACTTCAAGATGGTCTTTGATTGCCGAAGTGCCATAGCCTCTGAAAAATCATTAACCGGTGCACTTCTTCAGGCGGTTGACTCCGGATACCTTCGCCATGTCCACATCAATGATGCCAACGGAACAGGGCCCGGCTTCGGAGAGACAAAGTTCGAACCCATCCTGAAGACCCTGCTGAAGAATGGCTACAAAGGTTATCTCTCCGTCGAGGTCTTCCATTTTGAACCCGACCCTCAAACCATAGCTGGCCACTCCATCGGTTACCTCAAGGGCATTATGGAAAGGTTAACCTCTTAAATCTTTCGGCCTCCTAAACCGGCCAACTCCTTAACGGCTCCTTCTCCCCTTTCAAAAGCCTTCCTATTCTCTTCGGTTTTGTTAGAAGGAAGTAACTCTCTGATAACCGATTCAAAAACCTGTCGGCCAACAGGCAAGATATTAATAGCAGAGAGCGCTCCCAACATCACCATATTCGAAAAGATGGGATCACCCATCTCCAGGGCGATCTCGGTTGCGTTGACAGTCCAGGCCCGAAAGCTCAAAGCCTCGATCTTGGCAATCACATTTGAAATCTCCGGGTAAGTGGCACTTCCCGAAATGACATCAATGGGATGAATCGGTCTCGTATTGAGAAGGGTTATGATTTTTGGATTTCCATAAGGGGCGAGTGTTCTCAACCCCTCAACCGGCTCAAGGGCGATAAGAAGATCAGCCTGTCCCTCTGGAATCAGGGGAGAAAATGACTCCTTTTGTGAGACCCGAAGATGACTCATCACTGAGCCTCCCCGTTGGGATGCGCCATAAGTCTCTCCGATGGTGATGACATACCCTTGTGAGACCAGTATCTCTCCAAGAATCTGAGAAGCCAGAACATTCCCCTGACCTCCCACACCGGCTATAATCACATTAAAGGGATCTTTCGAAAGATGTATCATATCAATTCTTTATGGTTGAGATTACGGTTACGAAGCCCGTTTCGGTTATCGGTAACGGTTATATCTATTGAATTATTAGACCATAAACGTTGCCTTTTCATAACGATGCAGGCCTCGTTATCGTTCTCATTAAACTTTCTTACACTTTTCGGATGGCTGAGGCAGGGCAGATCTCCGCACAGACGCCGCATCCATTGCAGATCGCTTCATCAATTCTTGCCTTGCCTCGCTTCTGATCCCACATCAATCCAGGACATCTGAAAATCCTGGTGCAGAGCCGATTACACCCACACGCCTCTCCCAGACAGCGCTCCTGATCCACCTCCATCTGAAAAACTCTCCTCTGTCGTTTTCCGCTGACCAGTGCACATTCCCTCTTAAGGATGAGGACCTTCACTCCTCTTTCTGCTGAGATCAGCCTCAACACCGCTTCAACTGTAGCTTCCAGATCGAACGGATCAACCACCTCTACGTGTGATCCAAAAACTTCACAAACTGCCTTGAGATCAATAACAGGCGCCACTCTTCCAGTTGCCGTGAAACCTGTTCCTGGATGGGGCTGAAAACCTGTCATGGCCGTTGCACTATTGTCGAGAAGGAGTAACAGAAAGTTGGCTCCATTATAACGGGCATTGGCAAGGGCAGGCATGGCCGCATGATAGAAAGTCGAATCGCCGCAGACAGCTACCACAGGCTGTTCCATCCCAAAACGTTCAAGTTGACCGAATCCACAGGCCAATCCAGTACCAGAACCCATGGCATGAAGCGTCTTCATCTGTGAAAAACCGGAAGGTCCCATACCCAATGAATAGCACCCGATATCTCCTAAGACAAACCCATCCCTTCCGTCGAGCGCCAGTGCAGTCTTAATCGCCCAGTAAGTCGCCCGATGGGGACATCCCGCACAGAAACCATGAGCCCTTGGGGGAACCATTTCAACCACGGCCTCATGGGCTTTTCGGGAATAGTCCTCAGGTCTGGAAATAAATTTTACCTTTAAAAAAGTTTGAATTGCAGAATGGACAATCTCCGGACTAAGCTCACCCACATCAGGGATCATTCTGTTGGCTTTGCCGAAGAACCGTTTCATCCCTAAGTCAAAACAGTTCTGTGCAAAGAGTTCCTTCACATTGTTTTCAAGAAAGGGATCTACCTCCTCGACGAACAAGAAATTCTCCGACTTTCGGAGATGTTTCAAAACAAACTCTTCAGGCAGAGGCCAGCTCGTCCCAATCTTTAGGATACCAACCCTCTCTTCGACTTTTAGATTGTTCACGGCTTCAAAGGAATAGAGGTAGCCGCTTCCGCTCGTGATGATTATTAAATCCGGTTTCTCAGGTCCTCTGTAGAAATTAAAAGACGATTTTTCAAAAATCTCCTTAGCCTTTTGTAACCTCTCATGGAGGATCTTGTGATTCGGGATTGCAGGAAAAGCAGACCAGGGCTTGGAAAGATCGAATTCGGGCTTCTTAAATGATCGCGGAAGTTCATCGAAGGTGACATTTCCTCTTGCATGGGAGATCCGTGTCACGCTCCTTAACAGAACCGGAAGGCTCAATCGCTCTGAAAGGTTAAATGCCTCTCGGGTCATCTCCTTGGCTTCTTGAAAACTTGCTGGCTCCATCAAAGGCAGATCACCCAATTTGGCAAAGATGCGGGAATCCTCTTCATTGCTTGAGGAGATGCCTGAAGGATCATCCGCAACGACCACGACAAGTCCTCCCCGGCACCCTGTTAGATTGAGATTGAGGAGAAAGTCAGAGGCCACATTGAGCCCGTTCTGCTTCATGGCGCAAAGGCCCCTGAGCCCTGCTAAGGAGGCGGCAGCAGCCACCTCCAGAGCCACCTTCTCATTGATAGACCATTCCACATGGAGTCCCATCTCTTCAGCCACTGTAGCAAGAGTTCCAATGATCTCAGAAGACGGATTCCCTGGATAGGCGGCGCAGACCTTCACCCCAGCCTCAAGCGCTCCCCGTGCAATCGCCTCATTCCCCATCAGTAGCGCCACTCTACCGGGATTATTTTCAGCAATGGAACTCATCCTTTGCCCCCTTCTGGCCTACCTATCTCTTGAAGGACATCCATCCCCCTTCTTCTTTTGAGGAGAGAGGCCTCTTTAAGATGATTCAAATGATCCTCGGGCAACGATTGGCATTCGATCATTCCTTCCTTTTCGGCCTCTTTAAAAAGCGCTTCGCCTTGATCAGAGCGAATAATCACCGTATTCCATCCCTCAATCCCTTCAACGGTTCCTGCTGAAATATCTGAGAGCTCTGCAGTCATATCGAGGCAGACTTGACAGCCTTTCCGGATGAAAGGCCTGATCTCATCAACTGGAACCATGGTCAACTGCCTATCCGTATAAACCTTAAGAAGCCTATCCGGTGGCGGAGTGATTTCCAATTTCTGAATATTTAACTGTCCCAATCTCTCTTTTAAGAAGGCGTGAAATCGCTCATATTCGAGTGCCCAGGTGCAAAAAAGGCCTATGATAAGCCCCACCTTATCAATGGGCGTTCTCTTTTCGAGAGAAGAAGACCTCATCTTTCTCAGGGCAATGGCCTGGCATGGAAGTCCAACCACTCCGATCCTTTCTTCTCCATTCCAGGGACCTCTATTCAATGCCTCGAGAGTTGGTCCAGAAACATAACTCGAACCAGCGCAATTTAAAATATCTTCTCGATTTCGGACGATTCGACCTTTGGGAAGGAAATCATCCTCCCGAAGTGTGAGAATGGCCGCATCAATCACCTTCTTCTTTAAGGCAAAGTCAATGAGTGCAGAGACCACTCCTCCGCTCTGAGCCTTCTCTCTCCAGATGGGATCTCTTCCCCTTGCCATTAAAATCTTTCGGACAGGTCCAAGCTCAAGTTGTTCATCCCTCTGGGTAGATTCTTGCTCACCAGTTCCTGCCAAATCACCTCCTGTCTTTGGACAATAAGCAAAGCAACGGCCCTCCTCCAATCCACAATCGTGAAGCTTGACCACCCTTCCCTTCCATGAACGAAGATAGGGGCAGAGTGAAAGACACGCCCCACACGCCGTGCAGAGATCCTTTTTAAATACCTTTTCTTCTAATTCTTTAAGTCCCCGACTCATTTAGATCGGCCTTGCCCCATTATGTTCCAATCTCCCTGTACATCTTGCATCATCCCTCGTCCTTCGTCCCTCGTCTCTCATCCACCAAACAACCCCCCTCTATTCCCCCCTTAAACTAAGGGGGGACAAAGGGGGGGTACTTCCATCATCTCCTGTCCTTCCTCTCTCGCTCTATTTACTCACTCTTTCCCCCAAATTCTCAAACCTCATCAGGATAGAGTTTCTTAAAACACTCAGGGCAGATGCCGTGAGTGAATTCCGCCTCCGAATGATCCCGGATGTAGGCCTCGATCTGTGTCCAGTAGCCTTTGTCGTCCCTGATCTTTTTACACGAGGAACAGATGGGGAGAAAACCCTTTAAGGTCTTAATTTCAGCCAATGCTTTTTGAAGCTTTTCGATGAGCTCATCCCGCTCGCGCTCCGCCCGAATAATCCGTTCCATGGCCTTGACTCGTGCAAGAAGCTCCCGCTTGGAAATAGGTCTCACCAGATAGCCATCAGCTCCCATCTCAAGTCCTTCGGATTGATCGTCCGGCGCAGTCTTAATCCCTGAGAGAAGCACCACATAAGTTGGACGTCTCCGTTTTTCGGCCTTGATCAGTTGGCAAATCTCATACCCTGAAATATCCGGCAATACTACGTCCAGCAGAACGAGATCAGGATTTTTCTCACTCACCATCCGAAGGCACGAGGTTCCACTTTCTGCTCCATAGACTTCATATCCGGCAGTTCGTAAATTTTTTGTCATGGAAAATAAAATGTCCTGATCATCGTCAACTACCAGAATTCTAATTCTCTCTCCCATGGGTCAACTCCCTTCGATCTCCTACTCTTGACTCTTTCCCCCACCCATTATTTCGGCATCGGTCAATTGAGTAAAAACCGGGACATGAACGATCAGCCATTCATAAAATGGAGAGATGGCCTCAAAAGTCTCCTTTGAAAGTTCTTCCTTAAGAATCTGCGTCCAGGTACTTAGGTTGGCTGGCCAATAGATGGGTTGAAAACCATGGGAGCGATAGGTCCGAAAGGCCCAGAGGGCGGTATCCACCAAAACTTTTCCCGAGAATTCCTGAAAAAGGGACTCCATGAAAAGGGAGAAGTTCCGGTTGTTGTCATCACTCATCTGCTTGCCATCTCTACCTACCAATTTTTCCAGATCTGGCCTCTCCGACATAATTCGATTCACACGTGCTGCCAAATGTTCTCGCTTAGCAGAAAACTCCTCCATGGCGAATGGTAGAGGCTTCATTAACTTGTTAGCTGATTCTACAAGTTCATCTCGTGTCATCGTTCTTCCCCCTATTCTTGACCAGTGACTGGTAAACTAAAAGTGAAAGTAGCACCTTTTCCGTGATCTCTTTCAACCCATATCCTCCCTCCATGGGCCTCTATAATTTTCTTCGAGATCGCAAGCCCTAATCCTGTGCTTCTACTTCCGTCCTGCTTTTTTAATCTTCCCCGTTGATAGGGTAGAAAGAGCTTTTCAGTCTCCTCGTGTGACAACCCGGGGCCATGGTCAATGACAGAGACCACCAGTTCTTTCTCTGACCTGGCGATTCGAATCAACACCTCCTGATTTGAATTGGAATGTTCAATAGCATTGCCGATCAGGTTGTTCAAGACCTGTTCGATCTTAGGTCCATCCATCATGGTTAAGGGTATCGCTTCTTCCATCTCCACGCGAATCCCAATCCCCCTTTTTCGGGCATTCAGTTTACTGAGATTGATACTTCTTGATAGGGGTTCCTCCATTGAGGTCGGCTGGAGATCCAGATCAAAATGACCCGATTCAATCATGCCAAGATCGAGAAAATCGTCAATCAACCGTCGCATGTAATTGGTGGAATTATAGATCGTATTTAAAAAGCCCCTCTGCTCTGGAGTCAAAACCGCTTCTGTCTCCTCAATCAGAAATTCCGAATAGTTCAAGATGGAACTTACAGGCTTTCTTAGGTCATGAGCGGCCATGGTGAGAAACTGGTTCTTAAGTTGATTCAGTTCTTCCAGCTCATGGTTCTTCTTTTGCAGTTCTCGGGTAAGCGCATTGAGTTGGTTATTTATGGAAAGGAGCTCTCTCCGGAGTTTGGCGTGTTCATCCACATCGAAGCTCCCAAGGATTAGCGTCTCGTCACCCATCGGAATGAAGTGGAAGAACAAACTCTCTGGAAGACCCGCAGAGGTAGAAACGTTTAACCGTTGAGGAGTTTCAGGATGCTCCTTCAGTTCGTTTATATTGATTGGTTGTCCAAAAGTTAAAAAAATTTCCTCTACGCTCTTCCCGTCGACATCGCCACCCAGCAGCCTTCGTGTAAAGCAGTTAGTACCTACCACTCTATTT
>CAKZKY010000024.1 GCA_937124575.1 uncultured Pseudomonadota bacterium
GCAGGCTCAACTCGATTCTTTGTAAAAGTAGCTGGACTTCTGTTTGGTTTAGTAAATGTCATCTTCTTAATCCTCCTTTTCTGCAAAAATAAAAAAGCGTCAAATTGCTTTGACGCCTTTGTCATTCATACAGCTTTGTATCAAATAAAAAGGGGCTCATCCTTTGGACGCCCCTGTCTCCAATACATCATTGTATTGTAATGATTTTTTACATTAAAAAAATGGATTTGTCAAGAAAAATATGGAGGTTAAAAATTTAGTTGACATCTTCATCAAAATGAGATAGAAGTACATCCTAACTAAATAATCTTAAGGCTAATTTCAGTAAATCTTAAGATGAGCACTAAAATTTCGACAGGCATTAGCTATGTAGACCATATCCTTGGATTTCTCAAGGCTGGGGATAACGTCATTTGGGAAGTCGAAGCAGGATGTTATATTGAGACTTTCCTTCAGAGGTTTATTGAGCACAATTTAAAAAGTGGATACCATTTGATTTATGTCAGCTTCAATGCTTCTCCCTCCACTTTGACCAAACGCTTATCCCACCTTTCACATTTAGAACATTTAACCGTGCTTGATTGCTTTACCTCCGGAAAAGGAAACAGTGATCCCCTCTTCGCTCAGTTCTATGAAAAAGAGAGAGAAGGGTTCAGAGGACATGTCATCAAGGTTGAAAACCCAAAAGACCACTCACAATTTCGGGTGGCCATAGACCGAATAGAGATTGAGAAGGGACCAGGCGTTCGTTATATCTTCGACAGCCTCACAGGTATGCAAGATATCTGGGGGGATGAGAACCTGACGTATAAGTTTTTTACCTACTCCTGTCCCCGGCTCTATGATCTTCAGACCGTTGCTTATTGGGTATTAGAGAAAGAGGCACATTCCGCATCCTTTAAAGCCAATCTCAAGCATATCACTCAAGTTGCCATTGAACTTGAGAAAAAGGATGGGGAACTCTTTTTCAAGGCCATCAAGATTGAAGGTCGGTTTTCAAAGACCGCCTTTCTTCCTAAACATTATGAGGTCTGGGATGAAGAGATCATCTTTCCGTCGATTGGGGGTAGAAGACCCAGCAATCTCGGCGAAAAGGTCAGATCACTAAGGAAGAAAGCGGGGATGACTCAGAAGGAATTAGCGGAACAGGTAGGGCTAACCCCAAGCTTCATTTCACAACTTGAAAAGAATCTGATTAGTCCCTCTCTCGATTCTCTTCTTAAATTGAGTGAGAAATTGAATACACAGCCCATCTACTTTTTAGTGGAAAGCGAAAGTAGTCCTCTCCAAAAGCTGGTCATCAGATCAGACGAAAGACAAGAGATTCAGCTTCCATCCATTAGGGGGAAAGATGTCAAACTCCAGCTCCTAATTTCGGATTCCCTCAACCGGAGAATGGAACCTTATCTATTAACGCTCAAGGAGGGAGCTATAGTCAAAGGCCACTTCTATAGTCACAAGGGAGATGAATTTGTCTATGTCATGGCAGGAGAACTTGAGGTAGAAATCAATAACGAAAATCATATATTAAAACAAGGAGATAGCCTATATATTGGGTCGACTTTTCCTTCAAAATGGTCAAATAGAGGGAGAGGAGAGGCTGTAATACTTTGGATTTTAAGTCCACCGAGGTCGGGGTTATAAATTTTAGTAAAAATTAAATTTTAATTTTTTTTGATAAATAAATTAAGTATAACTGTTTTTATTTAAAGTTATTACATTCCACATTTCTTTGGAGGGGAATATGGACCTAAAATCAGTCGATTTTATCGTCGACAAGTATCAGGAGAAGAGAACTGCTCTTATAAGCATTCTACACGATGTGCAGGACCGTTATCGCTATCTTCCTGAAGAGGCATTAAGAATGATTGCCTCCAGGCTCCGCATGGACATCAATGAGATCTATGGCGTTGCAACCTTCTATAAATCATTCAGTCTCGTTCCAAAGGGTAGACACTCCATCACGCTCTGCATGGGAACAGCCTGCCATGTTCGGGGAGGCCCAAAGATTTTGAGAGAACTTAAGAGTTTCCTTTGCATTGAACCCGGGCAAACCACTTCAGATAAACAGTTTTCTCTAAATGTGGTGAACTGTCTTGGGGTCTGTGCCATTGGTCCAGTGATGATGGTGGATCAAAAATTTTATGGAGAGATGACACCCATCAAGGCCAGAAGAATTATTGAAAAAATAAATAACAAGCGGAGTGGGGTGAAGTCATGAGAAAAGTCAAATCACTTAAGGATTTAGATCAGTGGAGAGATGATATCCTTTTAAAGCAGAAGCGCTATGAGATGACTGTATCCGTGTGCGGTGGCACCGGATGTCATGCTTATGGATGTAAAAAGGTGAGGGACCAGTTTGCCAAAGGCATAAAAAATAACCTCATGGATAAAAAGATCCGATTGAGGTTTACTGGATGCCGGGGGTTCTGTGAAAGGGGACCCATTGTGACCATCCAACCGCATGGAATTTTTTATCAGAAGGTGCAAGAAAAGGATGTACCGATCATCCTTTCGGAGACGATTGGAAAGGGAAAAGTATTGGAAAATCTCCTCTACGAGGACACAAGCACTAAAAGAAAGATCTCCTCAGAGAGAGAGGTTTCTTTTTATAAATTACAGAATCGATTGCTCTTAGGAAATAACGGCTTACTCGATCCGGCGAAGATAGAGGACTATATCGGCATCGGGGGATATCAGGCCCTGGCAAAGGCTCTCTTTGAAATGGAGCCTGAACAGATCATCGATGAGGTGAAGGCATCTGGTTTGAGAGGAAGAGGAGGGGCTGGATTTCCAACAGGTCAAAAATGGAATGATTGCCGCCATGCCCAAGGTAGTCCAAAGTATATCATATGCAATTGCGATGAGGGAGATCCAGGAGCCTATATGGACCGAAGCTTACTCGAGGGGAACCCTCATTCGATCTTGGAAGGGATGATCATAGGCGCCTATGCGATCGGGGGAAGCCATGGGTACATCTACGTCAGACATGAGTATCCCCTGGCTTGTCAGAATGGTGAGATTGCCATCATCCAGGCCAGAAAGGCAGGATTGCTTGGGAAAAACATTCTGGGCTCTGGTTTTGATTTCGATGTGGAGATTGCCAAAGGAGGTGGTGCCTTTGTCTGCGGAGAATCGACTGCTTTGGTTGCGTCCATCGAGGGGAGGGTTGGAGAACCCAGAAGTAAACAGGTTCACACCGTAAACCGAGGACTCTGGGGGAAACCCACGAATCTCAACAATGTCGAAACTTGGGCCAATGTTCCATTGATCATTGAGAGGGGAAGCCAATGGTTCTCCTCTATTGGCAACGAAAAGAGCAAGGGGACAAAGATCTTTTCTCTGGTAGGGAAAGTGAAGAATACCGGATTGGTAGAAGTCCCCATGGGCATCACCCTTAAAGAGATCATCTACGACATTGGGGGTGGTCCGCAAGATGGGCGAAAGATTAAAGCAGTGCAGACAGGGGGACCATCAGGGGGTTGTATTCCTGCTTCCTTATTCGATCTTCCAGTTGATTTCGACAGTTTAACGCAGGTGGGTTCGATGATGGGCTCTGGAGGAATGATCGTGATGGATGAGGGGACCTGTATGGTCGATGTGGCGAGGTATTTTGTCCATTTCTTAGAGGAGGAATCCTGTGGTAAATGTCTTCCCTGCCGTGAAGGACTGAAAAGGATGGGGCAGATTCTCGATAGGATTACGGAGGGAGAAGGAGATGAAGAGAGTTTGGCACTCCTTGAAGAATTGTCTGAGGTCGTGGCGGATACCTCCCTCTGCGGTCTGGGAAAGACAGCACCTAATCCGGTGCTTTCAGCGCTGAGATATTTTCGCCCAGAATTTGAGGCTCATATTCATCAAAAAAGATGCCCTGCTGGTGTATGTACATCGCTCATCCAATATGTCATTTCAGAGGCATGCACTGGATGTGGTGCCTGTGCGAAGATCTGCCCGACCCAGGCCATTGTTGGTGAGAAGAAACAGGTACATCGTATTGTAGCCGAGCGCTGCTCAAAATGCGGTTCCTGTAAAGATGTTTGTAAAGTTGAAGCAGTGATGGTTCAATAGCTCTCACTCCTTCTTCCCTTTCGATGGTGGAGGGGCAGGGATGAGAATGAACCAAGGAGAACAAAATGGAGAGAAAAACAGTTCAGATCACTATTGATGGGCGTTTGTTAGAAGTGGAGCAGGGGAGCACCATCCTTGAAGCGGGACGTCAATTTGGGATCCACATTCCCACGATGTGTTATATGGAGCACCTTTCTCCTTATGGAGGATGCAGGATCTGTGTGGTAGAGATTAGCCAAAATGGCGGTAAGCCATTTATTGATACAGCCTGTACCTATGAGGTGAGAGAGGGTTTGGTGATTCAAACACAGACCCCACGGATCATCCGCGCACGAAAGATGCTGGCAGAACTTCTGGTGGCCAGTGCACCCAATGTGAAGATTGCACAGGATATTGCGGCTCGCATGGGACTTCTTAAAGTCCGATTTCCAATGGAAGATAACCGGTGTGTGCTTTGCGGCCTCTGCATTCGGATGTGTTATGAGCAGATGGATGGAAGGGCGCTCGGTTTTGTGGGAAGAGGAACGGGCAGGAAGATCAGTATGCCTTTTCAAGTCCGACCCGACACCTGCCGTCTCTGCAGGGGATGCGATTATGTCTGCCCAGGAATGGTCGTTCCTTGTCAGGGAGTGAAAGAACCCGGAGAACTCTGCGGAAGATGTATCAGGTTGGAAGAGATGCCCAATTGTTGCACGGAAGGCACTTTTGGCTGCTTCTGCGACCCGAATCCCATTTGAAGTTCTGGAAATAGAATTGAGAGCATTTCAACCGGAATAGGATTGCCCTTGGAAGGTTAGACCGATTCATCATTTTCTTAGGAGAAGATTTAAAGCCTCAGTAACCCGATCTGCTGTCGCCAGAATAAGAGTGAACGATACTTCCCAGAAACAGAGCTTCGATAAAGGACTCCAATTTATTCTTCAGTCACCTTAAGATTGAACCATCAAACCGTTGGGACAGGTTTATCTAAAAAACAGACTGCCTGTTGCCGCCTCGGATCGGCAACCACCTGAACCAATGCCCCTCCAGTTGATCTGGGAACATCAATCAGATGGAGAACCGATTCAAATTCTTTGGCTTCAGGCAAAAACTCACAGAGCACATTGGGCGAGGTTTCAAAGAATTTTGTCTGAAGCTCTGATGAGCGGTCGGCAGGGTAGACCGGCAGGTAAATGATCCGGGCCTCGATCAAATCGTGGAAAAAGTGTGTTCCGTATGAGACTTCAGGCACATGTCCTGCCTCTTCGAGGGCCATTTCCACCAAAACCGAAGCATTATCAATGTCGGCATAACTCACATTGACTCCGAGGGCGATGTTACTGGTTCCCCAGCGTCCCGGTCCCATCATGATGATCTTTTCAAACCGAATCATTGGATGTCTGTTGATTTGTCCGACCATGCGGCCCAGGGATTTTTTGGCCTCGTAGCTGATGCGATTGTAGGTTTTTGGATCGATGTAGAGGATGTAACGGATTTGTTCCACGAAGCCGCCACAGATCATTCGGTGGGCGCGAAATAGAATTTGGCTCCTATGGAGAGAATCCGGTATGGATACATCTTCCAGAGATCCAGGCAGATAGAGCGGACGGCATTGAAGCAGGTTGATATGGATGCGGTTCATTGTATCGAGAGAGGCGGTAAACTCGATGTCTACTGGCTGGCCGTAGGCTTCTTCCAGTCTGGTTAATATTTTTCCCATGAGGGGTACGAAATCGGTCTGCTGGATTAAGTTATTAAAGGTGAAGACCCATTGATCTTTATTACCAAGGACTTTTTTAGAGATGGGATCATAAGGATAACGGTCACGCATCATCGAAAGCAAGAGGTGGAGATTGGGATAGTCGCCATCCGAGAGGACATCGGTCAACAAACAAGTGGTGAACTGATTCTTTTTCAGGTCGATCAGATCCATATGGTGCTGGGAGTATTTGTAGACTTTGGGCCCCACTTCTGGACGTAGGTGTGGATGGCTGATCGCAATCATACGGGGGTAGTCGGAATCGACCCGATCCACAGCCCGGGTGCCCAGACCGAAGACCAGTCGGATGATTCCCTGACGGGTATCGATGAGGTCGTTCCAGGCATAGAGATTGCGTGAAAAGGCGACTCCTGCCAGGGTGGGGAAAAAGTAGTGGCGATAGGGCATACCCGAGACGCGCTGAACGAGAATGGCCATCTGTTCGTCATATTCGCCCAGGCCCCGCTTGCTCCGATAGCAGAGCGCATCCGGATTGAGGGCGCTGGCGTAAACCAATTTAACCGCTTTCATAAATTCCGCCAGGCGGGCCTCCGGGGTTCCCTGGTTCGGGCAGAAGATGCTCGAATACTTGCCTGCGAAGGCATTTCCAAAGCTATCTTCCAAAAGGCTGCTGGAGCGGACGATAATGGGTGCCTGGCCATAGTAGTCAAGCATGGCCTGAAATTGCTCCTGGACCATGGCTGAAAAACGACCGGCTAAAAAACGCTTCTCAATCTCCTGGAACTCGTCATGAGACGTTTCGGAATTGCAGGTCAATCGAAGACGGAGACGGAACAGATCATTGTTGACCAGAAAGGTGAAAAACACATCCGAGCCGATATAGAAGGAGTCATGGTCATCAAGCCTCTCTGCAAAGTCAAATCCATCATTCTCCTTTGATGACAGCAGGATTCGCCTCGCCAACAGCATGCCAGCTGCTTTTCCACCGATCCGGCCTGCCCCGATCATGCGGTTACGAATTTGAAAAAGATCATCCAGTGTAAAGTAACGGTCGGCTAACTGACTGAAGACCGGGTGATGGCCAATGAGCATCCGGCTCAATTCCAATTTTAAAGCCAGTTGTTCTGGATCGGTCTCGTCAAATCCCGAAGCAGTGTTGCGATAGTGGAGGAGTTTTTGATAGACACTTTCCCAGGGGGCGATCGGTCGAGTGGTGTCGAGGAGAGGCGATTGATAGGCCGACGAAAGCACCTTGGCCGCTTCCTGACTTTGTGCAAGAGGTGCCCACTGGTCTCCTGCCACAAGATGGGGAAGAAACATCTGAGGCGAGTAGCGATCCCAGACCTTGATGGGGTGGATATGCATCTGTCCATTGATCTGGTAGACATCCACCAGGATCTGGGTGGTGTCCCGAATCCGGGCAACGGCATGATGTGCGTGCTGGCCGCGCGTTAAGGCAAAATAGGCGATGGTGTCATATTCGTAGAGCAAAGGGCAGGTGATCTGAAAAAAATTGGCTAAAAGTTCATCTGTGGCCCACTCCACCACCAGGGCAGAGAGATTGTCAAAGACGTACATGACCTCATGGCCATAGGCTTCAATGAGGCGATGCGTTTCCTTTGAAAAGTAGTCGAACCCCAGAGCAGGATTTAATTCAATGATCTCCAAACCCGGTCGCGGTGTCAGAACAGGAGGATGGGAGGCGAACCGAAGATAGACCATGCGCCGCTTGGAGGCGATGGAGGCTTCAGCAAATGGGACGGCAAAGTAGAGGTAATCCTCTAACCGCTCCACCTGCCAGACCACATTGTCACCGAGACGAATTCCCTGTAGTACATCATCCAAAGCCTGAATGCCGCTAGGCACTGTAGAAGAACCCATTTCCTCAGCCAATCAAATGGATTTCATTGGGTATTTTTATGTTTAATATGTTTAATAGGGTAAAATCAAATTCTTTTACGAAAATCCCTCCATATCCACAAAGGCC
>CAKZKY010000025.1 GCA_937124575.1 uncultured Pseudomonadota bacterium
CCTGATATCCTGATATCCGCTATTCAGTGTTTCGGATTTATTTAGTGAAGTAATCCTTCCAGATCTCTTCGATCTCCCCTATCCACTCTCTGAACTCATAGAGCAGGGTGATTCCTTCAAGATACGCTTCAAGGGGATGTGCGGTCGGAGTCTCAACAAATCTTTGGCATCTTTTTCTCTGGCCAGGCCGAAGCTGATCGCACCCGAAGGCCTGTACCAATTCTTCATTCAAAGGAAGGTTTGGATAGGGGACTTTAGAATGGTCATAAAATCTTCCATGAATACATCGGAGACACCGATTCTTCCTTAACTCAATCGCCCGGTCAATCTCTTCATCGACGGTCTCCTGAATCATTCGTTTGAGGAGGGAAGTCCTCTCTTGATAATTCATGGTCCGGGTTAACCGGATGATCTCCCTCTTCGTCTCTTCAATCGAGTTGGATACTTCATCCCTCACAATCTCCGGCATAAACTCCCGTTCCATGCTCAATAATCGGATCTCTTGGAGAACCAATCTCTTGATTCCGAACTGAATAATTCTTCTCAACTCCTTATTGATGGGCATGGGAACCTACCCCAAAAGGCAATAACATAATGGGAAGGTCTATTACGCACCAATTGCATCGTTTATTCAATGATAGCAATCGTAGCTTCTGCATCAACCTCCTGTCCGGCTGAGACGCACACCTCCTTAATCACACCAGTGATTGGTGCGACAACAGGCATCTCCATCTTCATGGCTTCGAGCACGGCCACCGGATCATCTTCTTTGACCTGATCTCCTGGCTTGACTGAAACTGAAATGATCTTTCCAACCATTGGTACAGTAACGGGTGTTGCCATAGTCGCCTCCTCATTCTTAATTCGTAAAGCTATGAATGACGGTTCATGTTATCCATCTCAAACGATCTACATAAGAAGACCTGTAAGAAACTACCTTTTTAATAAACGCTGTTAAAGGGTCTATAACTTCAGAGCGGCACCGTTCACACTCCGATCTCCGATAGCAGCTAAACTTCGCACGGAGGTCTTTCTAACGGATAAATGATGAAATTTAAACTTAACCCTACTTCCTTTGTCAAGGATTTTTTAAGAGATTTCAGAAAAAGGCCTGAAATCTCAGATGACACCATTAACATCCGATGACACAGATTTTAAATGACCCCACAGGTTCTTGTAATTTTAGCACCTTTCCATCTTCTTCATCGCCACTTATCTATCTCATCAAGATCTCTGGATTTTTTCAAAAACCGCTAAAAAAAATTTGACATCGGGACGAGATTATAATAATTTTATATGAAAAAATGAACAGCAGACTGACTACTCTTATAGTCACAGTTCATTTAACAGGAGGGACCTATGGAGATTAAGAAGATCGGTGTATTGGGTGCTGGTTCGATGGGAAATGGGATTGCTCAGGTAGCATCCCAGGCAGGCTATTCGGTTGTCATGCGAGATATCGAAGATCGTTTTGTTGAAAATGGCCTTAAAGCGATTGATAAATTTCTTGCCAAAAGCGTGGAAAAGGGAAAGATGACCGAAGATCAGAAGAAAGGAATCCTTTCCAGAATCAAAGGGACGACCCGGATGGAGGATTTAAAAGATGTTGACTTCGTCATCGAGGCCGTTTTTGAAGACCTTGAATTGAAAAGGAACGTGTTCAAAGCACTCGATGAGATCGCCAGGCCTGATGTGATTCTCACGACCAACACCTCTTCGATGTCTGTGACCGAGATTGCCATGGCCACCAGGAGGCCAGAAAAAGTAGCGGGGATGCATTTTTTCAATCCAGCCCCTTTGATGAAGCTTGTTGAGGTGATTAGAGGCTATCATACGAGTGACGAGACCGTCCAGGTCGTTATGGAGATGTCGAGAAAGATGGGAAAAGAACCCGTTGAGGTGAAGAAGGATACCCCGGGATTTATCGTGAACCGGCTCATGATCCCCCATCTCGTGGAAGCCATTCGAATGTTAGAGGAAGGGGTTGCCTCCAAAGAAGACATTGATAAGGCGGTCAAGCTCGGCTTGAATTATCCTATGGGGCCTTTCGAACTGATGGACCTCACGGGGATTGATATTGCCCATCATGTGACAGAATATCTCTATAAAGAACTGCCCAAAGAGAGCAAATGGTCCGTCCCTCCCCTTCTGAGATCGATGATCCGCGCTGGAAAATTAGGAAGAAAGACAAAGGGAGGCTGGTATCAATATTAGGAAAAGTCTAAGATAATGGTTAGGGTAAAGAAGCCGGTTTCGTTAAGGGGTTACGTCAATCGTCTTAAAAAGATTGCCCTCACCCTTTGACAATTAACCATACAGGCGTCCTAACCTTAACCTTCTCCCAAAAACTATTCCGCTGCTAATACCTGCAGCAAGCAGCGATGAAGATCTACCACGTTAGATGAGTTATATTATTTGGATTTTCAAAAGGAGGAAAGTCTATGACCAGATTGAACAAAGCCTATATTCCATTCCGGGGTTACTACTCATCCCCCTTCTGCCGATGGCAGGGTAGCCTTGCTAATGAAAATGCGATCACCCTTGGGGCGGCAACAGCCAACCGATGGTTTAAGCACAGAAAGCTGGATCCAACCATCATTGATTATCTCTATTTTGGAATCACGGTTGCCCAACACCGTCTCTTTTATAGCCACACTTGGTCTGCCGCTATGGTCGTCGAAGGCGCAAAGGATGTGCCAGCCCTCATGATCAATCAGGCCTGCACCACGTCAACCACTGCTATCTATCTTGCGGGACAAAGTATCGAACTTGGAGCCTATCAAACCGGATATGCTCTCCTGTCCGACCGCTGTTCCAATGGTCCCCATACCATCTGGCCAAATCCGCTCGGCCCAGGTGGAGAGGTGATTTCAGAGAACTGGATGATGGACAATTTTAATAAGGATCCGTGGGCTGGATTTAAAATGATTCAGACCGCTGAAAATGTGGCAAAAAAGATTGGAGTGACCAAAGAGGAATGTGATCGGGTTACCTTAAGAAGATATCAGCAATATCTCGACTCTTTAGCAAATGATCGGGCCTTTCAAAAGAGATATATGTTCCCAGTGGAGGTGAAGGTAGGAAAGAAAGATATTAAAATGGTTGAGGAGGATGAGGGGATCACTCCAACCACAGCTGAGGGGCTTGCGAAATTGGCTCCGGTGGAACCCGGTGGCGTTCATAGCTATGGTGCCCAGACCCACCCGGCCGATGGGAATTGTGGTTTTATCATTACAACCCGGGACAAAGCAAAAGAGTATAGCGCCGACCCGAAGATCGAGATTCAGGTTATCTCCTATGGTTTTGCCAGGGCCAAGAAAGGCTACATGGCAGAAGCCCCTGTTCCTGCTTCAGAGATGGCTCTCAGAGATGCAGGCATTACGGTAAAAGATTTAAAGGCCGTAAAGACCCATAGTCCATTTGCTGTCAATGACATCTATATGTCAAGAACCATGGGAATAGATGTGAACTGGATGAATAACTATGGGAATTCCATGATCTATGGCCACCCCCAAGGTCCCACGGCTGGAAGGCTGATCGCTGAGTTGATTGAGGAGATCGTCATGCTCGGTGGTGGGTATGGACTATGGGCTGGTTGTGCGGCTGGGGATACAGGTGCCGCCATGGTCTTCAAAATCGGTTGACCATAGGATCATCACCCCAATGCGAGAAGGGAAATTGAGATCTCTCCTTTTAAACATTAGCTCCTTTCTCATCTCTGTCATTCTCATACTCCATCTGCCTTTAACCGTTTTCGGGGCAGCCATCACCGACATTCGGTTCTGGTCTGCCCCGGATCACACCCGGGTTGTTTTAGACTCCACAGATCCAGTTCAATATGAAAGTTCCTCACAGGAAAACCCTCCTCAATGCCAGATCGAATTAATCGGTATCACCACATTACCTAAGAAGAGAGAGCTGGAGGTTAAAGATAAATATCTCCATAAAATCATTCTGACCGATCTTGGAAAAGGAAAAGCAAGGCTGACCCTTTATCAGAAGACTCCTCTCCAGACCAATATCTTCACGCTCAAACCAGACCTTGGAAAACCCCATCGCCTCGTTATCGATCTCATTGACGTGCGGCAGGAACAAAGAGAACGGGAGGAGCGGGAGAAACAGAAAGAGACTAAGCAAAAGGGAACAAAGATCGTTGTCATCGATCCAGGCCATGGTGGAGAGGATCCAGGTGCAATGGGACCCCGAAAAACAAAAGAGAAGGATATCGTTTTAAAGGTGGGCAAGAAACTGATTCATCTCCTCGATCAACAGAGGGAGATCAAGGCTTTTCTCACACGGAAAGGAGATTATTTTGTCCCTCTGGAAACGAGGGTGAGAATGGCAAGGGAGTATGGCGCTGACCTATTCATCAGCCTTCATGCCGACGGAAGTTTCAATCCTCAGGCGAGGGGGTCTTCCGTCTATTGCCTCTCTCTTTCAGGTGCTTCGGACCAGGCTGCTAAACTTTTGGCCGATAAGGAGAACATGTCCAATATCCTGGGCGGAGCCTTTCTGCGTCCTACCGCTCTGAGCAAAGATCCTCAATTGAATCAGATTCTACTCGACCTCATGCAGAACAACTCGATGAAGGAAAGCTTCCGATTCGCCGAATTAGCCCTTGAAGGATTAAGGGAGGTTCATGCCTTAAAATTCCCTAACTATCGGCAGGCCAACTTTATCGTCCTGAGAGCGCCGGATATTCCTTCGGTCTTGGTCGAGGTAGCTTACATCACCAACAAAGAGGATGAACGCCTTCTCAACCAGAGCGAATTCCAAGGAAAACTGGCCCAAACCCTCTCAAACGCCATCTCCAAATATTTTCGATGAGAAGAGCAAAGCATTTGACAATGGCTCTCTTTTTTTTATATAAAGAATAAGCCACGAAGGTGAAACCTCTATGGAAGGGGTAAAAGTGGCTTTTTTATTTGCTCCGTTAGAAAGCCCGGCTGCTTGTTTCGTGAGAGGCTTCGCTTCTATCGGAGTTTGAGCCTTAACGTTAGAAAGTTAAAAATTTTCTAACGGAGCATGCTGAAACATGAAAAAGAAGAGATCGATCGCAGTGATTGATGGACAGGGTGGAGGCATCGGAGCCTTGATGATCAAACGCATCCGAGAAGCCTTTGGGGAAGAGGTGGAAGTCATTGGCCTGGGAACGAATGCCATGGCCACAGGAGCGATGTTAAAGGCAGGGGCCAATAAGGGAGCCTCCGGAGAAAATGCGATCGTTCAGACGGTAAAGACAATAGATATGATCATCGGAACAACTGCCATTGTCCTGGCCAATTCGATGATGGGGGAGTTAACTCCCCGAATGGCTGAAGCCATCGCCTCTTCTTCCGCAATCAAATGCCTCCTTCCATTAAAAATACCGGAGGCAGAAATCATCGGCGCCCCTAAAGAACCCTTGCCTCATCTCATTGACCAGTTGATTAAAAGGATTCAAGAATTCATCGGGTCCTGAAAAAGAGGGGGTTAAAAGGTGGCATTCCCAGACATGCCGTAAGCCATAGTCACCTTTATTGATGTAGGAGGAATTTATGTGTGAAGCCAATGCCTATCTGCTAAAAGAAGGAAAGGAGGAACTCATTCTTGAGGATATCTCTATCCTTCGCCCTGAAAAAGAAGAACTCTATTTACAAAACATTTTTGGAGAACAGAAAAGGATCAAAGCACGAATCAGGGAAATGAATCTCCTCGAGCACCGAATTGTGCTGGAAGAAGTCTAAACATTTGATTTCAGATTTCAAATTGCAAATTGAAAAATCTGAAATCTAAAATCTGAAATTTGAAATGAATTGAGGCCACGAAGGCCAGACTTTCGCAGAAGCGAATAGGGTTCTTCGTGGCTTTTTATTTTTTTATAAGGAGAGATTATGCACATTCCTGATGGATATCTGGGGCCGGCAACTTATGGAGGCTTCTGGGCTATCATGATTCCTATTTGGGTCTACGCTTCCATGAAGATAAAAAGGAGCCTTGAAATCGCCCAGATCCCGTTTATCGCTATGGCGTCGGTGTTCAGCCTCGTCGTCATGGTGTTTGCCATTCCGCTTCCAGGAGGAACGACAGGCCATTTAACCGGAGTCACCCTGATCGCCATTCTCCTTGGCCCTTGGGCCACAACCATCGCCGTTTCCATCGCGCTTGGGATTCAGGCACTGGTTTTAGGCGAGGGGGGCATCACCGCTCTTGGAGCAAACTGTTTTAACATTGCCTTTGTCGGAGGAACCACCGGGTTTCTCATCTATTCTTTCATTGTTCATCTGGGTTCTAAACTTCAGATGAAATCTTCTCTCCAAACGATTGCCGCAGGGATTGCCGCTTATCTCTCACTCAATCTTGCAGGGCTATTTACAGCACTGGAACTCGGTTTGCAACCTTTCCTATATCCCGAATCCCCCAATTACTTTCCCTACCCACTCCAAATTGCCATACCCGCGATCATGATTCCTCATCTTACCCTACTCGGAATAATTGAGGGAACGCTCACCGTGCTTGTCTTTCTTTTGGTCCGCAAGGGCACACCCTCGATCTTAAACCGGACTAAGACCCTCTCGCTCGTTCTGGTCCCTCTCATCTTATGTTTTCTCCCCTCTCTGCTCCTGGCTCATGATTACTGGATTGAGAAAAGGGGAGGCGACCTCATGGTTGTCTTTGGCCACGGTACGAAGCGGGAGGAGTTCGATCCAGCCAAAATTAAAATTCTTAAAGCGTTTGATCAGAATGGAAGGGAAATCCGCGTAAACAGGGAGAAGAAAGCCCCTGGGGTGCTCATCAAAGCAGAAACATCCCCTTCTCTTCTCTTCGTTGAAATTGACGATGGCTACTGGTCAAGAACGATCTATGGCTGGAAGAATCTGCCTAAAAGGAAAGCGAGTCGGGTGGTTGAGTCGACTCGTTCCTTCTTTTACTCCAAAGCCCTTCTGTTATGGGGCGAAACAGCCACAAAGCCACTGATCGAAGCCAAGCTCGATTTGATCCCTCTTGAAAACCCGTTTGAATTGAACCCAGGGGCTTCTCTTACGATCAAAGTCCTTTACCAGGGAAAACCGATTCAAGGGGTGGAGATTGAGGGTGGAGATCACCAGAAATTATCAACTTCAGACAGGGAAGGAATGGCAAAAGTGAAGTTGTTACGGGGACATCAGGTCATCTCCGCCTCCTATAAGGAGCCTATCAAAGATGACCCGGATGCAGATGCCCTCGTCATCACATCCACTTTAACGTTTGAGGTGACAAAATGAAAGTGAAACAGATCAGCCTAATGTTTCTTGCCCTGATTCTCCCTCTCCATTTCTTTATCCCTTCCGCACATCCCCATGCCATCCACTACGATGTCCAGCCCAAAGGGATCTCTGTAAAAATCTTCTATTCCAAAACCGACCCTGCCAGCTATTCCCAATATGAATTATATGGACCGGATGATCAACAGCCTCATCAGACAGGAAGAACGGATAAAAATGGCTTCGTCTCTTTTGTACCGGAAAGGCCGGGGATCTGGAAGATCAAGGTCTGGGGAGAATCAACCCATGGTTTCCACGGGACCACGATCGAGATCAAAGTGGACCAAGCCCTGCAACTGGAATCTTTTGGAAAACCTCTGCTTGCAACCCACACCAAACTGATTGTAGGAATCAGCATCATCTTTGGGATATTCGGGATTTATGCTTTGATCAAATCAAGAGAAAGACATCCTATAAGGAGTCAAGTAAAAAATTAGGGTAGTTTGTGAAATAGTTTTCCACAATATATTTACTCAAC
>CAKZKY010000026.1 GCA_937124575.1 uncultured Pseudomonadota bacterium
TAAAAGTCAAGAATTTTTTGTGAGAGCTCCGAAAAACTGCCTTTCGCTCGGAGCAGGAAACCAATCTTTTCCTCGATTCCGGATCAAGCCTGGAATGACAAACCGCACAGGAATGATCTCGTCATATATAATCGGTGTAATCAGAGAGTTCTGGTTTTTTCTAAAATCTCTTGATTAAACTCTCCGCCGACGTTGTCTCTCTTAAATGAAAATGGTGAACGGAGGGCAACCCTGGCCAGAGAAGCTACTTTCGATCCGTGCCTCTCCTTCTGGCTTCTTCCTCTTCGAATAGATGTCTCTCCAGTTGATTGGGATCCATTTCTAAGATCGCGTAGATCTTTCTCTCGATCTCAAGGGTGTCGCTTCGCAATCCTTCTAACAATTCAAGGGCCCTTTCACTCTTACCGTACCGTTTCTTCAGGTCTTCAAACCGCTCCTCAAGAGAAACGATTCGGTCATGCTGAACCCGCTTGTCGGCATAATTGACCACCTCCTCCTCAGATATCCTGTCAGGATCTCTTGCCCTTGATAAATAGATATGTTCTGCGATAACATCTCCGATGCGCTCGTATCCGATCTCCTTTAAAAGCCTCGATCCTGTCTGAGCATGGTCCTCTTTTGTTTGAAGGCACTCGGTCTTGGTCAGGTCATGAAGCAGGGCAGCCGCTTCAACCAGAGGAAGGTCAACTCTCTCTCCCTTTTTGTTCAATTGAACGGATAGGAAAATCGCCACCCTTGCCACTTCAAGGCTATGGTCAATAATATTTTCTAACATTCCGTGCTGAACCATCATCTTCAAACATTCTTCTCTCGTTGGAATCATCCGATCCTCTCGTTCTTCGATTCGTTCCCTTTGGCAGAGAGGGACAGGGCGGGTTGGCTTTCGATCTGCTCGAGTTTGAATCCGAATTTATCCAGACGCCTTCTCGCCTCTTCATACTTATTCATTGCATTGGTGATGTGTTTACCGATTAATTGAAATTCCCCTTGAAAGGCCTCCAGTTCCTTATTTAAGCCCGAAAGCGAATCCAGAATTCGATGGGCATCCTTTTCGATCTTCAACCCTCTCAATCCAAGAACAATCACCTGAAGATAGGCAAAAAAGGAGTTTGGCGAAACGGGGATCACCCTCTTTTTCAGTGCATAATTTAAAATCCCTTTCTCCTCTCCAAACGCCTCATCCTTGGTGATCGTCTCATAATAGACATTTTCTGCAGGAATATAGAGAAGGGCAAAATCATAAGTCCCTTCTTGGGGTAGAATATACTTGTTAGCGATATCGTCAATATGCTTCTTGACATCTCGCGAAAATGTCTTCTGGAAGGCCTTCCGCTCCTCTTCGGTTTTGCATTCGATGATTCGCCTGAAATTGTCAAGAGGAAATTTGGAATCGATGGGAACAAGCCTCTCGCCAAGCCGGATCACCGCATCCACTCGCTCGCCACTCGAAAAGGGATATTGAAGGACAAAGAATTCAGAGGGAAGGATCTGGGCTAAAAGCTCCCCTAAAAATTGTTCTCCCAGTCCTCCTCTCAATTTCGGAGGCTGGAGAATTTCTTGAAGCGTAGCGATGTCTTTTCCGACCTCGAAGATCCGCCGGCTTGCCTCTGAAAGCTCTCCGATGTTCTTCTGGACATCTCCGATCACCCGTGCCGCATTATCCAACCGCTTACTGATTTCTCCGCTTGAATTTTGAAGCTGCCGGTTGACCTGATCCATGACGCCTCTCAACTGCGCATTGATGGTGTCCTGCTGTTGGGAAAGCTGGGAAATATTTCTGGCAAGCCCCTCATTCATCTGCTCTCTCAATTTTTCGATCTGTTGCTGAATCAAAGCCCACACCGCCTGTGAGGACTGGTCTCGTCCCAGATCCTCTACCATCCTCTTCATCCGATGATCCATTAAGAAGAAAAAAACAACCGCCAGAGCAATGACCACTCCTAAAAGAATAGAGATTCCTTCCATATCTCTTCCTCAAAAGAATTCAATCTGCTCAAGGGTGCTGGATGATCAGGTGCCCCACCACCCGGTTCTCAATGGAGTTGGTCACAGAAACCCTCCAATGGCTCTCCTGCTGGGATTCGCTGTTAGGAATAGACCATTCAACCTTCAGTGGGCTCTTTCCGGATATGTCCGGAAGATTTCTGGCATCGTTTGGGCCTCCAAAAGAGAGCTTTAGGGGGATGTCACTCTCCTCCCATCTCGCCTCAAACTTAATCTTTTCCGGATGATCCTCATCTCGCTTCGGTGATGAAGTAACAAAAAAGGAGAATTGTTCCTTCCCTTGGGGTCCGATTTGAAAGGGAAAGATAATGAACCTTCTCTCCATGGTATTGTTCTCAATCCGAACATCATCGGACCGAAGTTTGGGGGTTAGGGTAACCCTCACCTTGGAGATTCCCCTGATGCTGACACGGTACGGTGGTGAAAGCATATAGAAATTTCCGGAATGGGCCTTCAATTCCTCAGCAACGAAATGGTCAAAATCGGAAATCTTCCGGTCGTTCAAATAGATACGCACCCGCAAGATGACTCCCTTCCGGAGATCCACCTCGCCGGTATTGGCAAGGAGGATACTGAGTTCCAGATCCTCTGTTAAATGGAAATCTCTGATCACGATATCCGGACCAATGGGCAACCCTTCGAGTATTCTCCTAAATTGGTTATTCTCTTTATCCAACTCTCTCAGTTCCATCGAAGTATCTACCCTTGCCTCCACAGCATGCCGGCCCGAAAGCTTAAAGGGTGTGGTGATAGAAATGCTCTGTTGGGGCTGGAGAAATATCTGGTCCGAAAGCTCTTTCAATGAATACCGCTTCTGGAGCCTTCCGTCCACAAAGAGGCTCAACTCACCACTCTCCATTGGAAATGGAGCTGAACCAATATTGGTGAGGGTGGCGACTAAATTTCTCTTATGCTTGAGAAAGAGATCGGACACAGTAATATCCGGTAGACTTAACGGCTCTCTGGTTCGTTCTTGGGTCAAAGAGGCAACAGGAATGCGACTCTCTTCTTGCTTCTCCTCAAGCTTTTCTTCAACCTTCTTCTCTTCTTTGATCTCCACCTTCTCAACCTTCTCTATCATCTTTTCTTCTATGGGAATGCCTGAAAGATATTCATCGGAGAAGTAGATCATATCGATGGAGGGTGGAGGAGATGGAGGATTAATCGCCATTTTGGTTGAACACCCGAATAAAAAGAGTAAGAAGGCGAAGAATAGGATCGCCAATTTTGCCATGAACCGAAAACCAGCCTCCTTGTCAAATAGGATATCTCATCACTTCGCCAAAAGCAAGTGATGGATTTAGGAGCACCCATTCCATACAAACCTTGACACCCCAAACTTAACATTGTATTTTTTAGCAAAACAGCAATCATTCGGAGAAGAGAGATGAAAAAATGGATCGATCTCAGAAGCGATACGGTCACTCGGCCCACACTCGGAATGAGAAAGGCAATTGCAGAGGCAGAGGTGGGAGATGATGTCTTTGGGGAGGACCCTACGGTAAATATCCTTCAAGAGAGGGTAGCCGGAATGCTTGGAAAAGAAGCTGCCCTTTTTGTTCCTTCTGGAACGATGGCCAACCAATTGGCCATCAAATCCCATACCCAGCCCGGCGATGAAGTGATTATTGAATCCACCTCCCACCCCTATAACTTTGAGGGAGGTGCCGGAGCTGCCTTGTCTGGAATCCAGTTTCACTGTCTCAAGGGTCTTCGTGGCATTCTCGATGTCTCACAGATCGAAGAGGCCATCCGTCCAGATGACCACCACTTTCCTGTCACTCGCCTCATCTGCCTCGAAAACACTCACAATCGCGGAGGTGGCACCATCTATCCGATCCAGAAGATGGAGGCTATCTACCGTTTTGCCAAGCCAAAGGGTCTCCTCGTCCATCTGGATGGTGCCAGGCTCTGGAATGCTTCAGTGGCAACAGGCATCGGACTTCACCAATACGCACAGTGGGCCGATTCGGTCTCGGTCTGCCTCTCAAAAGGGTTGGGGGCTCCGATTGGCTCTCTCGTGGCAGGTTCCAAGGCCTTTATTGACCGAGTCCACCGTTTCCGAAAGATGTTTGGAGGTGGAATGCGTCAGGTCGGTATCCTTGCCGCTGCGGGCCTTTATGCCATCGAGCATCACATCGAACGGATAAAAGAAGACCACCAGAATGCAAAGCGCCTTGCCCTCGGTTTAAGTGAAATGGAAGGGGTTTCCATTGAGCCCCAACATGTTGAAACGAATATCATTATCTTCGACGTGAGTCAGGGCGGTATGACAGCCTCTCAATTAGCAGAGAAGATGAGGGAAAAGGGAATCCTCATCCACGCCTTTGGAAAGGCTCAAATCCGATTGGTGACCCACCTCGACGTAAACGAGGAGGATATTGAGACAGCGTTAAAAGCCTTTAATGAAGTTTTAGGGAAACGGCAATGAGGCCCGTTTCCTTAACGAAGGTCTGATGGTCAGGGTTACGAGATCTGTTTCGGTTATGGCAACGGTTACCTAAAAAGAGAATTAAAAAGGTTAAGCGTAACCTTTTATGAACGGCAAGGGCTTCGTAACCGTAACCCTAAGCCAGATACCCTCAATCAAACACACCCGGAGCATCATCATCGATGTCCGAACCAATTGTCGTCTTTTTGACCTGTGGATCAGAGGAGGAGGCATTAAAGATTGCCCATGCTCTTGTGGAAGAGCAGGTGGCAGCCTGCACCAATATCATCTCGCCGATCCGCTCCATCTACCGATGGGAAGGAAAGATATGGGATGAAAAGGAGTGGCTCCTGATCATTAAGACACAGAGAAAGAAGTTTGATGATGTGGAGAAGAGGGTAAAATCCCTCCATTCCTACACAGTCCCTGAAATCATCGCCCTCCCCATTATCGAAGGCTCTGCCTCCTACCTTGAGTGGCTGTTGGAAATGACCCGATAAAAAAGCGCCAAATCTCAAGCACCTGCCTTCATCCTCTTAACCCCTCCCTTCCTCCCCTTAAAATAAGGGGAGGTGAAGGTGGGGTTATTTCCAACAAAGAGGGGGCTGAGGGGCGTTATTGATCATTGGAATTTATTTGGGATTTGGTGATTGGAATTTAGATGAGCGTTGGTCTCTTCTGATGAAATTCGGTGTTCTGCTCATAGGTGAAGGCTACTTGGATAATTTTGCCTTCATCAAAATGCTTGCCCATGATCTGTAGTCCGATGGGTAGACCCTCCCTGCTCAATCCGCAGGGAATTGAGATTGCAGGAATTCCGGTCAGGTTAACCGGGATGGTCAAGATGTCGGAAAGGTACATCTGGAGTGGGTTTTCCACCTTTTCCCCAAGTCGGAAAGCAGGGGTCGGTGCAGTGGGAGTTATGATCACATCCACTTCTTTAAAGGCCTTGTCAAAATCGTTTCGCATCAGGGTCCTCACCTGAGAGGCCTTTCGATAGTAGGCATCATAATATCCTGCAGAGAGGACATACGTCCCTAAAATAATCCTCCGTTTTACCTCTTTGCCAAAACCCTCAGCGCGGGTTCGTCCATACATCTCCAGGAGGTCATCATACCTCTTGGAACGAAAACCGTATTTGACTCCATCGTAACGGGCAAGGTTAGAACTGGCTTCTGCTGTGCAGATGATATAATAGATGGCTACGGCATAGGGAGTATGTGGAAGCGAGATCGCCTTGACTTCCGCCCCCAATCTTTTTAAGAGGTCGATTGCATCCTTGACCGACCGCTCCACATCTGGATCCATGCCTTCAACGAAATACTCATCCGGAATCCCGATTCGAATCGCTTTCACATCGTTCACCAAGAACTGTTTGTAATCCGGAACCTCAATATTGACCGAAGTAGAATCGTGAGGATCGTAACCGCTGATCCCGTTGAGGAGGATGGCACAGTCCTCCACGTCCTTTGCGATGGGACCGATCTGATCCAAGGATGAGGCAAAGGCAACCAGTCCATATCTGGAGACCCGTCCATAGGTGGGCTTTAAACCGACCACGCCACAACATGCGGCAGGCTGTCGAATAGAACCTCCGGTATCCGTGCCAAGGGCAGCCATGCACTCGTCCGCTGCCACAGCCGCAGCCGACCCACCGCTCGAGCCTCCCGGGATGCGCTGCAGGTCCCATGGATTCCGTGTGATATGAAAGCCCGAGTTTTCCGTGGAAGAACCCATGGCAAATTCATCCATATTCAACTTTCCAAGAAAGACAGCCTCTCTCTCTTTCAGCTTCTGAACGACAGTGGCGTCATAAAAAGGAACATAATTCCCCAATATCTTTGAACCGCAGGTCGTCCGGATTCCTTTTGTGCAAAGAATATCCTTCAGTCCGATCGGAATGCCTGCCAGATCACCAATCTTCTCTCCTTTGATGACCTTCCGATCCACTTCATCAGCCTGTCGAAAGGCCTCCTCCTTGGTCAGCATGAGATAGGCCATGATCTTCTCATCAACCTCATCAATTCTGCGGTAAAGGGCCTCTGTCACTTCCCGCGAGGTAACCTCTTTTCGGACCAGAAGCTCATGAAGTTGGTGAATAGTTAATTCGTGAAGTTTCATAATTTTCTGCCTGGAATATTGGAATGATGGAATGTTGGAACAATGAAAAAAGTCTTTAAACCCAATATTCCATGATCCCACTAATCCATTCTTCCATTCTTTTAATCACTCGATAATCCTCGGTACCTTAAAATGATCATCCTCCTGAGCTGGGGAGATGCCTAAGATCTCTTCTTTTGGAAAGGAGGGTTTTACCTCATCTTCCCTAAAAACATTACTCATGGGAATGGCGTGAGAGGTCGGCTCCACACCTGTTGTGTCGAGTTGATTCAGCTGCTCCATATAGGAGAGAATCTGCTCCAGTTGGGATCCGAAAGTCCTCTTCTCCTCCTCAGATAATTCCAGTCGAGCAAGCTTTGCCACTTTTTCGATGTCCATCTTCATCTCGGCCCCTCTCCATTCCGGTTAATGGAGCATCTCCCTGATCTTCGTCAGGCTCTCTTCCAATTTGCGGCGTTGTAGCTCAAACTCCTCGGCTTTGCCTCTCACCTCCAGAACCACCTCTGGGGGAGCCTTCGTAAGGAACTGCTCATTGGAAAGTTTCTTCATGACGAAGGCGCTCTCCTTTTCGATCTTGAGGATCTCCTTTTGAAGTCGATTGGCCTCCTCTTCCATGCGGGTCCGGTCCATGGGGACGAAAACCTCTGCCCCCCGGACAAGTGCATAGGCGCTGTAAGGAGGCCTTTCAATCTGATTCCCTATCTTTAAATCCTTCACTTGAACCAGAAACTGAATGAAGGGCTCTAATGCCCTCACTGTTGTTTCGGTCTCTTCATCTTTCGTATGGATCAAGACAGAGATCTGTTCCGCTGGCGGAATATTCATCTCCCCACGGATGTTTCGGAGTCCGGTGACCACTTCCATGATCCATGCCATTTCATCCTCTACGTTGGAATCCTCATATTGCGGATCGACAACCGGAAATCGGGAAACCATGATCGATTCGCTCCCTGTCCTTTGGGGAAGCTGTTGCCAAATCGCTTCGGTGATAAAGGGCATCACCGGATGCAGCAGCCTTAGAATGGCATCGAGTACCTCTGAAAGGGTCTGCCGGGTGAGATCCTGCCTCTTCTTATCTCTTTCTCGATAGAGATAGAGTTTCGACATCTCCAGATACCAGTCACAGAATTCATGCCAGATAAAATGGTAAAGGTGATGGCAAACCTCATTGAATCGATATTCTTCAAGTCCCTTTCGAACAGAACGGATCGTATCATTCAACCTTTTTCGAATCCACCGATCAGGTAGACTGAATTCCTCTGGAGATCGCTGTTTGCTATTTTCTCCGGGAATCCATCCCTCGAGATTCATCAAGACAAACCGGGAGGCATTCCAGATCTTATTGGCAAAGTGGCGATAGCCTTCGGTTCGGGATTCAGAGAGTTTTAAATCGCTTCCCGGCATGGTGAGCGCCGCAAGGGTAAATCGAAGGGCATCCGCACCGAAACGTTCGATCAGCTCGAGCGGATCCACCACATTGCCGCGCGTCTTCGAATATTTCTCCCCTTTCTCATCCCTGACCAGTCCATGAATATATACCTCCTTAAAGGGAACATCTCCCATAAATTTGAGCCCCATCATCATCATTCTGGCCACCCAGAAGAAGAGGATGTCGAATCCCGTCACAAGAACAGAGGTAGGATAGAACACCTTCAGCTCCGTTGTCTTCTCTGGCCACCCCATCGTCGAGAAGGGCCAAAGTGCGGAACTGAACCATGTGTCCAAGACATCGGTCTCCTGCCTCAATCGAGAGGATTGGCATTGGGTGCAGGAGTGAGGCTCTTCTTTCGATACGATAACTTCGCCACATGCCTCACAATACCACGCAGGAATGCGATGGCCCCACCAGATCTGACGGGAGATACACCAGTCCTTGATATTCTCCATCCATTCGAAGTAGGTCTTCTCCCACATTTCGGGAACGATTCGGGTGCGGCCCTTCCGTACAGCTTCGATGGCCGCTTGAGCTAAGGGTTTTGTTCGAACAAACCATTGGAGAGAAAGGTTAGGTTCCACAATCGTCTTGCAACGATAGCAATGGCCCACCTTGTGGTGATAATCCTCTGTCTTGATCAACACCCCGGCCCGCTTGAAATCCTCAACAATCTTCTCTCTGCACTCAAAACGATCCAATCCTCGATAAGGGCCGGCCTGTTCGTTCATCCTGCCCTCTTCATCAATCACTTTGATCTGTTCGAGACCATGTTTCAGTCCGATCTCAAAATCATTAAAATCGTGGGCAGGGGTAATCTTGAGACAGCCTGTTCCGAATTCCTTATCCACATAGGGATCACCAATGACTGGTATCTCTCTGCCGAGGACAGGTAAGATTACCTTCTTCCCAATATCTCTCTGATAGCGTTCATCTTCTGGGTGGACAGCAACGGCCGTGTCTCCTAACATGGTCTCCGGTCGTGTCGTTGCGACAACGGCAAAACGATTCCCCTCTAAGAAGGGATATCGGAGGTAATAGAGCTTTCCCGAAATCTCATGGTGCTCGACTTCAAGATCGGAAAGTGCGGTCTGACATCTCGGGCACCAGTTGATTATATAATGGCTCCGGTAAACCAATCCCTCCTGGTAAAGGCGGATGAAGACTTCTCGGACCGCCTCAGAAAGGCCCTCGTCCATAGTAAAGCGTTCCCTGGACCAGTCGCACGAAGCTCCCAATTTCTTCAACTGACTGATGATCGTTCCGCCGGATTGCTCCTTCCATTTCCAGACCCGTTCGATGAATTTCTCCCTTCCTAAACTGTGGCGGTCAAGCCCCTCCTCCATCAGCTGCCGCTCGACCACATTCTGGGTAGCAATTCCAGCATGATCCGTTCCAGGCATCCAGAGAACATTGTAGCCATCCATTCTTTTGAAACGTATGAGGATATCCTGCAGGGTATTGTTCAGGGCATGCCCGATATGAAGGACACCAGTTACATTCGGAGGTGGGATGACAATGGAGTAAGGCGGATGATGGGAATGCTCATCCGCCCAAAAATAATTTCGTTCCATCCAGATGCGATACCATTTCTCTTCCACCTGGTGTGGGTCATAAGATTTGTCCAAGATTGTTGAAGCCATCGTTGCAACCTTCTGCCTCCTTATTCCTTATCTCCTTTCTGAAGCCTCGCGATCTCTTCCTGAATCGCCTTCTCCGCCAGATCGGGAACCACTTCTCTGACCATCTTCTCAATCCGTTCCATCGTCACGTTGATCATTTGCGTGATCAATTCAGGGATGACTTTGCTCATAAAATCCTGCATCATCTCCTGAACCCCTCTGGCAATGATCTCTTCGATCTTTCGATCCAAACGCATCACAGGAGGAGAAATCTCTGCTAAAGGAATCTCCGGCGCTGCCACGACTTCGGGTATTGGCAGCTCTGCTTCCTTCACCTCTTCCATGGGGCCCATCTCTGGGTAAGATGGGAGCGCCTCTAAACGAGCCACCTCTTCCAGCGCCTGCTCCGGAGGAAGAACCGCTTCCACCAAGGGTTCCACCGGTGCCGACACCTCGATCGGGATAATTTCTTCTTTCAATGGAGGGATCTCCTCTAAGCGAATCGCCTCTTCGAGTGCCTCCTCCTGAGGAAGGATCATCTCTCCCATAGGTTCAATAGGTACCAACTCCTCCGAAGGTAAAAGTTTCACCTGTTCTTCTGGGGGAATTGCCTCCATCCGAACCAGTTCTTCTAAAGCCTGCTCTTGAGGCTGAATCTCTTCTCCCAAAAGTTCTGAAATCTCCTCTTCTTCGATGATCTCTGGTTCTACCTCGCCAGATATTTCCATGACACTCAAATCCTCTTCATCAAGTTCTTCCACGGTAAACTCGGGAATTTCTTCTTCGGGGAGTTCCTGTAACTCCAGCTCTGCTGTCGTTTCCTTCTCAGAAATAGCCGCTTCCTGAGCAATTCGTTTCATTTCTTCAATAGAAATTGGCTGAACTTCTTCTTCGACCCTCTCGGAAACCATACTCCCTTTGAGAGCAGCTTCAAACTCCTCAAAACCGATCTGGCGATCAGCGCTCTTCGGAATAGATGGTGGAAACTCCCCCACCCCTTCTTTCCCCAAAGGCTCAATCGCGGGAATCTCTTCCGTCAATTCAACTCTCTGCTGAGATGGGAAGAGATCAATGCCCACCTTCGACTCAGGCTCTTCCACCACATCAACCAGTTCGATGATCTCCTCCTCTTCTTCGGCCTCCCCTATCGCATCCAAAGAGAACTCCGCTTTCGTTTCGATTCTCTCTTTCCTATCATCGGCAAAAGACTTCCATCCAAGATCACCTTCGGAAGCGACCTTCTCCTCGACCCCTTTAGGGAGGCTTTCGAAAAGTTGGGTTGCCAAGCTGAGGACCTTATCCTTGCTGATGGGTTTCGTGATCACTCCATCCGCCCTCAGGAATGTCCGCTCCGGTTCAGATAAATCTTCTGACTTATCAACCACAATGATGAAGGGGATGTCTTTCAATTCATTGTCCAATCGGATAGCCTGACAGAGATCTTTACCTCCGAGAATCAGATCTGGTTTAAAAAGCCTCACCCAGAGGAGTGCCTCCTCATCATTGTTCATAAAGTGAATATTGCAATTGGTCGCTTCAAAGACCCGCTCTAACTCTTCCTGAACCATCTTGTCCGGATCGGCAATGAGAATCTCTTTTGGCATGGTTCAACTCTCCTCAAATCGGGAGTCCATCCCTATAGAATGAAAATATTCCAAGGGGCTGGGCTAAGGTTACCCTTAAATGAAATGCTATGAATACAAATGCACTAAATTCCTTGAAATGCCCTATTCACCTGTCAGAATGAAGATTGCGTTTATATTAGTTAAGCAATTATCACAAGCAACGAACAATGTCAACCTTTAGGGGAGCATTTTTCGTGTCTATCCCCAAAGAGATCCATTCAACATTCTTTTAGGCGTCTATATTTCGTCCTGTCAAAAAGTCTTCTATAATA
>CAKZKY010000027.1 GCA_937124575.1 uncultured Pseudomonadota bacterium
AAGATTCTGAGGCTCCGTTTTGGAATTGGAGAGGATGGCGAATGCACTCTCGAAGAGATTGGAAGGCAGTTTGGGCTAAGCCGTGAGAGAATCCGGCAGATCGAGGCCAAAGCCCTTGAGCGATTGAGGGACCCCAGTCGCTATAAGGAAATAAAAGAATATTTCGATTAATCGTAACGAATTGAATCTAAAGGGCATCCTTTAAATAGAGGATGCCTTTTTTGTTCAGATTTAGTCCTCTAATCGAATCGCTTCGACCGGGCAGCCCTCGGAAGCCTCCTGGCATGATTTAATCAGTTTGTCAGGAACCTCTTTCATCTTTGTCACAGCCTTGTCCCCTGCCATCTCAAACCCCTCCGGACAGGTTTCAATGCAGACCTCACAACCAATACAGGTCTATTCGTCCACAGTTACCTTCATTCCCTGTTCTCCTTTCTATGTTGATTCCTCCAGGATGAGATATGGGATATAGGTTTAATAAAACGGTTTCTATCCCTTTTTCCTGAATTTATAGTAGAGATATCCAAGAATCCCACCCATAGCAATCAACATAAGGATCGAGATCATCGTCTCCAAGGTATCTAAATGACTTGCCACCTTTTCGTAAGTCGCCCCTATCCACCAACCCACAAAACCGAGAAAAAAAATTCGAAAGATCGAACCTATAAAGGTATACAGGGTAAAGGGCTTGATGGGAATACGAAGGAGACCCCCCAAAACAGAGATCAGGGAGAGGGGGAACGCAGGAATGGCACGCGCAAGAATGAGACTCCAAGCCACCTTCTTTCCTTGAAATCGTCTTTCCAGTCTTTCAATCTGATCCCAGTCCACCCCTAAAAACTGCTCAAAGCGAATCACCAAAGCCTTCCCCCCATAATAACTAATGGTATATCCAATGTAGGACCCTAAGGTCGAAGCGATCGTCCCGGGAAGAACAATGATCCACAATATTTGAAGAATGCCATGAGGAATGGAAAGGTCAGGAGAGATAAGAATGGCTCCTGCGCCCATGATGATCATGGGAGAAGGGATTGGGACAATCACCTGTTCAATCATCACCCCGATAAAGACCGAGAGCTGACCATAAGCCCTCATCAGATCCAAAATCCAATGTGTAATATCTGATATCAAAAAAACTCCTTATTCTCTGTTTGGTTCGGACATCGTTTGAGTAACCTCCCTAACTTACAAGGCTAACCTCCCTTCATCCCCATTCAATTAAAAAGGGGATAGAGGGGGATTGTGTAAGAGAGAGGAGAACGATCCAATACAAATCGGAAAAATCTTTGAACTTCATAACTCTATACAGGTATCCCGTCAAGGATCAAATTACAATCTTCTCTCCCTGACCTTTGCGATCTCACCCGAGGTTAAAATCTCCATGGCCCGATCGATCCTCGCAATCATCTCTCTTTTCCACTCCTCATTCACTGAAATCGTCCTCATGGCCACACTCTCGCAATACCCGCATCGGAGACAATCATTTCGAAGACAATCCACCTTTTTGAAATAGTCGAGGAAGCCATCCAGTTTCCTGTTATCAATATGAATTTTTTCTGGAAAAGGCTCTCTGAGAACAGCCATCACCTCTTCCATCTTTTCGGGTTCGATGAGGTCGGTCCGTTTGATGATCTCCAAGTTGGGCGTCAGGAAGGCTCCTGCCTGAGGCAAAGTGAGAAGCTCGACCAGATTCCCATCATATCTTCTCTTCTCATAGGCATGGACAATCTGAAGCAAACTCTCTGTCCCCCTGAATCTCTCCACAAGCTTCAAACAGTCAATCCCGATCTCCTCGTAATGGAAGACATCCTCCGGACGGATCCACGTGGATTTGATGAGCTCAACCGGTTTTAGAATCTTCAGTCGCTGGCAGGCCAGTTTGCAATAGTCCGGAGCAAAACCTCCGCAGGCATGGTCCGCCTGCGAACCGTGAGAAACCATATTCCGGTGATGAAGATCGAGAAAGCATTGAAATAGACAGCAGTGATTAGCAATCAGTTCCAGTTCACAATCAACAGCATCCCGGATCAGCCGGAGACCCCCAAAGTCCCTGTTGACCGATTCAGGCAGGATAATCTTATCCACCCCCATCTCCTCCCAGAGACGGGCCAGGTGAACATTCTGAACTCGAGCAAAAGAAGAGACTGCCACCTTCAGATGGGGAAATTCTCTCTTGACGATCTCAGCAAGGAATGGAAGGGTTACGGTCACCATATCCGCTCCGGTCGTGGCGATCCATTCGATATGCTCGGCAATGCTCTGATACGCTTTTTTCGTAAACTCCAAATTATCAAGGCAGGTTCCATTAATGAGATAGTTGAAATTCAATCCCCTTTTTCTTGCTTCGCTGATGAAATGGGCTACCTCTTTCTTTCCCACTTTTGGGATGAAAAGGGCCATCCTCCCACCGCCAAGAGGATCTCCCCACATCTGCCCATAGAGGCCTACAACCGAAGTTTCCTTAAGTTGATCGAGCAGACTCAAATCCCAGTTGGCTGCAATCGAATAACGCATGGCTCTTATCTCCTTTAAATTTCATCCTTCTTCTCCACATCGCACCAGCGAAGAAGAGAAGCCAATGGGGATATTCCATCATGATGCCACATCATCGAGGGAATGGACATCTTGCCTGGAGAGGTGATTCGTGCCACTCCTAACTCTCCAAGGATTCTGATAAACTCTTTCTCCCTCTCATCTCCTATGGCTATAGCCGCATTCTGGAGAAAGGGGCCTATCGGTTTCAGGGCTGAAGGAATTTGGAGGATATCCCCCACCCCATAAATACGTATGAACCGATTCAAAGGAGAAGGCGCAAAAACTCCTGGATCCTTCTCATAGATGACCGTCCAATCTGTCTTTGGGGATGACGCCAGCACCAACACCTCTTCTCCCCTCAACTCCCTGAATTCGTAAGCGGCTCTGAGTTGATGGATCGTGGAGGCCTCTCCAGAAGAGATTCTTCCCCTCGGCATCTTCTGATTCAACTTCTCCATAGCCACGGCAATAGCCTGACAGAACTCTTTGGGCGAGACCTCGCCACCCTCTTCCAGGTAATAGACATGCGGGGCAAGGCAGGCCTGCTGATCAAACATCGAGCAGTCAAGGGCAACGGCCTCAGCCAATCTTTCGATTTCCTGATGACTCATCCTCTTCCGGCCGATCACTCCGAAACCCAATCTATGGCCATGGACCAATGTTTTAACCCTGCGGGGAATCTTCTTAAGAAGCGATCTGCATGTCTCCACCCCTCCGAAGAGGACAACAGCATCCGCCTGTCCGAAGAGGGCCATCTCAATCTCCTCCTCTCCTCCCTGCCAGTACAGAACAGCCATACACTGAGCCATCTCCGGGTCAATCTCTTCGATCGTCTTCAAATAGAGAGGGGCAAAGGTGGGCTCCCCTCTTGCCACTTTTCCGAGGCAGGCGGACTTCACCAGAGCGGACCTCATGAAGAGAAGGTGCGGAAGCGCAGGGATGTTTTCTGAGAAGATGGAGACGATCAGTTCAGGGCCAAAAGCCTTGCTATAGCCCTTCAATTGAGGAGAGTATTGATAATCGTCAAGGTAGAGAGGGTTTCCAATCTCCAGAGAAAGGGCACGCCACATATCCTCTTTGAGAGAGCTCTCCATCTCTGCATCAATGCTTGCCTCTACAACCTCCGGAGAAAAACCCGTGATCACAGGGATGGTCTTGAGGGCAAGTTTCCTCAAAGGATAATCCTTATTCAGCCATCTAAGGGATGCTTCACCCAGAACCTGGACGATCTTTTCAATGGAAAGATGAGCAAGATACTTTTCCCGGTTCTTTCTGAGCTGCTGGGTGAGTATCTTAATGAAGGCGTCATCTATTAAAGGAATTTTCAGATCAATGCCTATCTCTCCCTCCTCATAGACTTCAGTTTTAAACCCCTTTATGAAGTCTCTGAGCTGAGAGGGAAGGTAGCAGGCCTCGATCCCAATCCTCTCCATCACGAACCTCTTTCAATGCGGGTCATCTCATCAATCGTCAGAGAACAGCCTCTCGCATCTCCCTCTTTTGATCTTCCAAAGACTTCAAACCCTCCACCAGTTATCCTTCCGAGGTCATCGGTCTGAATCGCCAGAATATGACCTCGGTTGGCAAGATCAAAGTGTTTGAGTAGGCCAATCTCCCCCTGAGGGAGAGGGCTTAGGCTCTCTGGATCAACCACAATGGTCCTCGTCCAGGGAGGATTGATCTTCACTCCAGGAAGAAGAAGGCCCTGATGGAAATTTCGCAAGGTGCTGTCATAAAACTGCGAACTGATCTCTGTCATCCCAAGGAGATTGACGCAATATTCTCTCTTGACTCCAAGGATTTCTCCACATTCTTCTACAAATTCCTCCCGCTTCACCTCCCGGCTCCGTCCTTTAAATCCGCCGGCATCGAGTGTCCGGGATCCAGCAGGGAGTTTAAACGTTAAGCCTTTCTCACGACAACAATCGAAGAAATTGACAAAACCAAAAGAGCCGCCACAGAGCGTCACAGGTACGCCCTCCTCTTCCGAAAACCGGAGCTCTTTGATTAGCGTTTCCACTTCAAAACCTTCTCCCCCCACAAGAAAGCGGCTCTCGGGAAGGCCAAAATGGTCTTTGAGATGGTTCATCCCATAGGCCATGATCATATGGGGAGCCAACTCAGGACTGGGGGCAAGAATCAGGATCTTTGTCTTCACCCCATCGGGAAATAGAAAAGAAGAGGCCGCTTCTTCAATCGTTGCATCCATCAGTCTTAGCCCTCCCTCGTCATAACCAACTTTCCCTCTCTCTTCAGGCCTCGTTGTTCCGCTCGTCATAAATGTCCTGATCTTCTTAAAAGGAAACATGGAAAGCTCGGTTACTTTGAAGACATCTGTGGGAAGGGCCGGAATCTCCTCCCAGGAGGAGATCTTCTCAGGTCCAATTCCCCTCTTTTCGCAATAACGCCGGTAAAGGGGAATAGCTTCAAACTGGAGGGCAAAGACCTCAAGGGCAAGCCTGTTGAAGCCTTCAGGGTCTTGTTGATCTACACCTTTCCGGATAAAGCTGATGATCTTTTGATCGAGGGTCAGTACTTCTTCTGGTAGTTCGGTCATCCATCAACCTCAACATGGAAAGTGATCATCTTTTTCTCTGCCAATCGCTTCAATACCTTTTTCAATTCTTCAGAATTTAGTTTCTTTCTTTTTGCGATTTCTCCGATCGAGACTCTTCCATTGAAATTGCTCAACAACCCTACCCACTTCCTTTCCAACGAGGATTTAATCATTTTCTGATCTAACAGAGATACTGGAAGAAGATCTTCACGAAGAGGAGGAAGTTCTTTAAAATCTGATGGAATCATAAAATCGGTTGGGCGGTAGGCAAAGAGGGGCGGATGGGTTCCAAATTTCTTATGAAAGACATAGCGATAAGCGCTCAGACCTGCTGCCATCCCCTGGGAAACTGCCCTTGAGAAGGAGTTGTAACCTCCTGAGGTCACATCTCCTGCTGCAAATAGACCTGGGATCAATGTCTCCATATCTTGATTCACCTTGATGAAAGGAGAGCCTAATGTTTCAGCTCCAATCTCCATCCTCCATGACGGCGCCAGCTCATAGGAGTTAAAGTCCAAAAGGACCCTCCCACACCTGATCTTGCGAGGCCCCTTCGATGTCCAAACAGTTAACCCCTGTAGTTGGCCATCCCCCCAGTATTTTTCAACCCATCCCCGTAAAACATCCTCCTTCGCTTCCCCCCCTCCCTCCATAATGAATAATAAAGGAGATTGAGCAATGTTTAACTCCCTGATTAAAGGAATGAGGTTTTCAAGTTTTTGACTGCCCACAACGGCCAGCCTCGGCTCCCATCTTCTACTCAGGACTTTTTTGAGGTGCGAGACGATAAACTCATACCCCATGCTGGTCACTTCTAAGCCCCGGCCAAGATAGTCCCTCTCATTGACAAGAACCTTAATGCCTGCGGCAATGATCACAGCCAGTGACCGAAAGACTTTTCCATCAGACGTGAAGACCTCTTTAATCTCACCCTTTGCATTGATCCGGTTGACCCTCCCCTGATGAACCCCTATCTTCAGATTCCCTACATCTTTCAGCAGGCGGTGGACAATATCCTTTCCTTCCATCTTCCACGATGGGCCTGTGAATAAGCATCCTCGCCAGGAGGTCAACCCACCCAGATAGGAGTTTTCGATGAGGAGGGTACTGCATGGGATGGCCTTATACCTCTTTACCCACCGGCTCCGGATCGCCGCATTGAGCCCTGCTGGTCCTCCTCCAACCACAATCACATCGTAATCATATCTCATGCCATTCCTTCCTGAGATAACCGATGAGTCCCCCTTCCTCCAAAATTTTTTTAAGATGGGGATCCATTTCAGAAAAATGAAATCGCCTTGAGCCCGTAAGCTCAATCCATCCTGTCTTTAAAGAGATGCGTATCAACTCCCCATCCTTCACGTATTCCTGAATTTCTCCACATTCGAAAACAGGGATTCCGACATTAATCAGACTGCGCATGAAAATCCTTGCAAAGGAGGAAGCGACAACCCCTTTGACCCCAAAGGAGGCGAGGCCCCTCACTGAGGTCTCACGACTTGAACCGCAGCCGAAATTCTCTCCTGCCACAATGATCCATCCTTGGTCCGATGAATCCTTTTTCACCTCTGAACCCAGTCTGACCATTCCCTCTGCAATGCCTTCTTTCATCTTCTTCTGATCCAGGCTGAAGTGAGAGGGGGGATGGATCAGGTCCGTATTCACATGATCTCCCAACTTCCAGACCTGGCCAAAAATAGTTTCAGGAAGTGCCATCACATCACCTCTCTCGGATCAATGATCCTCCCTGCAAGGGCAGAGGCGGCCGCAGTAAGGGGAGAAGAGAGAAAAACCATTGAGGACGGGTCTCCCATCCTGCCCTTAAAATTTCTGTTTGAAGTGGACAGACACCTCTCTTCTCTTCCAAGAATCCCTTTGTCAATGCCTCCGCAGGGACCGCAACTCGGATTGAGAACCACTCCGCCTGCCTCTACAATCGCTGAAATATAACCCTTCTCTATGGCGTTCTGGTAAATCCTCTGGGATGCAGGAGTGACAAGGAGGGTTATTCCCTGGGCCACCTTTTTCCCCCTGAGAAGTCTCGTTGCCAACTCAATGTCTCTCAATCTTCCACCCGTACAAGAACCTATAAATACCTGATCGATGGCTTCACCCCTTACCTCTTCAACATCGGCTACATGAGCAGGGCTGTGAGGAAGTGCTATCTTCGGTTTAAGTGGAGACAGGTCCATCTTGATCCTTCTTGAGTATTCAAAATCCCCTTTAAACCAATTCCTCTGATGACTCAAATGACCATCCCTTTCAATCAAATAATTTTCTGTCACCTTGTCAGGCCAGAAGATTCCATTCTTTGCTCCGCCTTCGACGACCATATTGCAGATGGCAAACCGGTCATCCATGGAAATGGCTTCATCCTTATCATAAAACTCCATTGCTTGGTAAAGGAATCCTCCCTCTCCGTATCGTCCAAGAAGGTCCAAAATAATATCCTTTCCCATAAGATAGGGAGGAAGTTTCCCGATGAGATCAATTCGGACCGCTTCCGGGGGCTTGAGCCAGGTTCTCCCTGTGATGAGGCTATAGAGGATATCCGTAGATCCCATACCCGTTGCCACACATCCAAGAGCGCCTCCGGTTACGGTATGAGAATCAGCTCCGAGGGCCAGCATCCCTGGCTTTAACCACGGCCCCTCCACCAAGAGTTGATGGCAAATCCCCTGATGCATAAAGAGATGAGGCAGTTTCTTCATTGTCGAATAGGAGACTACCTCTTTAACGATATTCGCCCGCTCAACCGAGGAGGGAGGGCTGAAGTGATCCACGGTCACAAGAACTCTATCTCTGTCCCAGATCTCCTTTCCGGAGTCTCTTAGTTCTGGAAGAAGAATGGCAAAGGTGGGGTCATGCAAGAGAATAAAATCAACCTTTACGGAAAGGTACTGGCCCTCTCTTCTTCCATCCGCATGTCTTTTAATGATCTCACCTGTATATCCTTCAGGCATCCTTCTTCAATACCTCTTTTACGATTTCCCAGAAATCCTGCATCGAAAAATTGAGATTTTCTTTATAATACTCTTCGATTTCCTCTGCCATCTTCCGGATCTCTCCCTTCCCTTTTGCAACCTTCTTCTCTTTCACCTTTTGCAGGATCTCCCTTAACCCTTCCTCTTTTGCCTCATACCCCCTCTGTTTCAAAAGATAAAGGATCGCCTGTGTTCCCGTGTGCTTTCCTAAGACAAAAGAGGCTTCCCTTCCCACCTCTGCCGGATCAATGGCCTTATAGGTCTGACTGTTCTTAAGAATCCCATCCACATGGATGCCTGACTCGTGCCTGAAAGCATTGAGGCCCACAATAGGAGCATGGGGAGAGATAAAGATCCCTGAACATTTCTCAACCAGTTGGGAAAGACGATAAAGCCTCGTCTTATCAATCCCATGTTCCCGATGAAAGATCTTCTCCAGAGTTAGGACGATCTCGTGAAGAGGTGGGTTGCCTGCCCGTTCGCCTATCCCATTGACGGTCACCGAAGGATAGTCCGCACCAGCTTCAATGCTTGCCAGAGTATTGGCTGTGGCAAGGCCCAGGTCATTATGGCAGTGAACACCCAATCCCATCTCTGATGGAATTTCGTCCCTCACCCTCTTAACCATCTCCTTCATCCTGAAAGGCTCCATCACTCCTACAGTGTCGCAGAGGAAAGCCCGTTGGGCTCCCCATCCATAGGCGTGGTAGAGGATCTCTTTAATAAATGGGATGTCAGCCCTTGAGGCATCCTCTGCCACCAGATTCACCAGAAGCCCATTGCGAGAGGCATAGCCAACCACCTCTTTGGCAAGGCTTTTCACTCCCTCTTCATCCGTTGAAAGCTTCAATTTGAGATGGAGAGAGCTTACAGGACAGATGACGAACACCTCATCCACGCCACATTCGATCGCCTGGTTAACTTCCTCCTTCTTCAATCGGATGGAGACCCCGACAGATGCCCTGAGGCGTTGATGAACAATGGCAGAGATCGTCTCTCTCTCCTCGGCTGATATAGAAGGCATCCCGACATCCAGAATGGGCACGCCAATCCGGTCCAGTTCCCTTGCAATCTCAACCTTCTCGTCCCGGGTGAAGTAGACACCAGGAGACTGTTCGCCCTCTCTCAGGGTCCCATCTACAATATAAATCTTACCCATGATCACCTTTCAATCGCCAGCTCATATAACGGCAGAAAAGCCTGCCCCAGAAGGGATGGCTCGCTTTTGTCGGATTGGGATGAAGAGAGCAGAACTCCCTGCACTTTGTTTCTCTTAATACCGCCTCAAACCCCTTTTCATCAAGTTCTTTTCTGTCATCCTGATAGTTAGGAATGTAGTAGCCCAACCTCCCGCCTTCGGGAGAACTTCCGTGATAGAAATCCAAAAAAGACTTCTTCGTCGAGACGATCCCGAATTCCTCGGGATGGAGGTGCCAGGGAGAACCGGGTTCAAGGGAGATGGGCGAAGACCAAATCCTTCCCAGATTCTTAAACCTTCGTCTCAGCTCTCTTTGAAGAGATACGGTTTTAGGCAGATCATTATACCTTTCACCCGGAACACCCATGGAGAAGAAGAGATCCACTCTGATTCCCAATCGTTCAGCCGCAGAGATCGCCTTCATCAACTCATTATTGGAATAAGAAAAAGTCTTATTCCTATGCCTCACACTTTCATCACCGGATTCGGGAGAAAGGGCAAGGATGGAACCATCGAGGATAAACGTTTTTGCAAATTCCTCGAGAAAGGTCTCTGTGGGAAGAGAAAACGATTCAAAATAGACTCTTGTCCGCAGATGATTCTTTCTTAAGAGCGGAAATAGCCCTCCATAATACTTCTCGCCCTCCTTTCCGGGATCAAAGGCGATGTTGAACATCTCATATCCGATTTCCATTGCTTCGGCCATACTGTTCATCACGGCTTCTGGAGAACGGAAAGCCACTTTCTTCCTACCGTTAATGATCTGCTGAGATTCACTGCCTCCTCCGCACCAGGTGCAGTTCCCAGTACATCCTCGGCCAATGTTTAGGGGTAAAATGGGATGTCCCAGGTGGAAATATTTCCGATTCTCTTGCTTCGATACCCCCTTGGCCCATACAAAGGGCATTCCCATATGCTGGATATAAGTCTCTTTGTCCTTAAGCAATGAGAGGTTGGTATATGAGGAGCGATCCAAGTCTTTTTCAGAAGCCACATAGGTGAGAGGGTTTATTCTGATCTCCCCATTCTCTCTCCAGGTAAGGTTTGGAACTTCTTCAAGACCTTTCTTCTCTTTGAAGGCCCTCAAGATGGCCATCAATGGAATCTCGGCATCTCCACGAATCACCGCATCAATCTGGGGGAAAGAAGATAATATCTCTTTATGAAAGAAGCTGGCTGTATATCCGCCTGAGAAAATAAAGACATCTTTATACTCTCCCTTTATCTCGCCGGCAATCTTCATGACATCAAAGGACTGCGGATGGAAATGAAGAGGGATGGCAACAACTTTTACATTTTTCCCCTTCATATACGGTAGGGGGGAAAAGGACCCTTGCTCAATCCATTCCAGCCCAAGATGCAAAACCTCGGTTCGATACCCCGCCTGGCTTGCAAGATCAGCAAGGGCCAACATCCCCATGGGAATGAAGTTGACCGTCATATACCGGCCGTAAGGCCGGTAATAACTCGAGAACTTGGGAACATGAATGAAGAGAAGATCTAAAGTATTTCCCATCGCCTCCAACCGCGGTTGAAAAGTAACTTATTATAACTCATCTATCTATAAACCACATGGTTAAAGGCGATGCGCGGTGGGAAGCTAATTGGCTTTCAATTCCTTTTCTAACTTCTTGATCTCTTCTTCCAGGGCCTCAATCTGCTGGAAGAGTTCCGGAGACATCGAATGCCCAGTATGCCCAATAAAGGTTTCGGTCCCTGAACAGTGCGAAGGATCCCTTTTTTTCAACTCTTCAAGCTTCGTTCTTAACTCATTCAATCTGTCTTGTTTATTCATGCTGTGCCTCCTTTATCATCATTTAATTAAATGATAACATGCTCACCCCCTTTTTCAAAACACGCTTTCCCAAAATTATTCAGGTTGATGTTCCCTATACTCACAAGCAAATTTGATCACGCATAGATGCTCATATTTTGGATGGGAACCCATGGCCAATCCAATAAACCTGAAAGCAGGCTGTAATAAATTCTTGCGATGACCACGCGAAGGAACGCCATCATCCACCAACAGTTGAAATACAATCTCCTGCGCACGATCCTGCCCATATGAGATGTTTTCGGCAGCCATCTTCTCCCATTTTCCGTAGCGGTTCATCCGGATATCCGCTGAAGACCCATCCTTCCCGATGTGTCCAATGCTCCCTGTCCCAGCCTGGTCGCTGGCGTGATCTTTGGCAGCCCGGCTCAACCCTCGTGAAGGAAGTAAAGGGTTGATGGTTTTTGCTTTCTTCAAATGGGAGATACACTCTTCAAGCGCACGCAC
>CAKZKY010000028.1 GCA_937124575.1 uncultured Pseudomonadota bacterium
TTATTAAGATACAAAATGAAACATGATTCTGTGGATTTGAATATTCGAAATCCGGATTTGTTTCGGATTTCGAGTTTAGATATTCGGATTTAATATTTTGAGGAGGGGGTGATTCTAATTCCATTAGCAGATATTTTTGAGAAGTTTCCGGATCGGCGCTATATCATGTTTGGCGGAAAAGGAGGGTTAGGGAAAACGACCTTTTCTGCAGCCACTGCCTACTTTTTGGCCAAGAAAGGGAAACGCGTACTGGTCTTTTCTGTTGATCCCCAGGCCTCATTAACCGATATTTTCGAAAGGGATATCTTTGGCAAAGGACCTACAGAGATCATACCCAATCTCTATGCCCAGGAGATTGATGCTGACCGCCGTGTGAAAGAGTACCAGCAGGAGATTCGGCAAAAAATCCTCGATATGTATGGAATGGACAAAATTCCAGATGAGATTGAGAGTTATATATCAGCCGCTGCCGCAGAGCCTGCGATGGAGGAGAGTGCCATCTTTGATGAAGTCGTCGATATCGTCGTTAGGGGCGGCTATGACTACTACATTTATGATCTGGTTCCGTTGGGCCATGCCCTTTACTACCTGAGCATGGCCTCCGTCTATGATGCCTGGATCGATAAGATTACAGGACTTCGGGAACAGATGAGGGAATATGACCAGGTGGCTGCGGTCATCCGCAGGGATAAAGAGTTAGACGAAGATGCCATTCTCAATGAGCTCCTCTATATCAAAGACCGTATCAATAAATCATCAAGCATCCTAACGGACAAACAGAAAACGGCCTTTTTTTTCGTTCTAACGGCAGAGGAGATGGTGATCAAAGACACGTTGAAGGCAGCCGACCTCTTTGCCAAATTTGATGTCCCTCTGAGTGGCTACATCATCAATCGTGTTCTTCCGTTAAATCTCAAAGATCAGAATATTCCCGTATATTTAAAAAATCGTATTGAGATGCAGGAGCATTACGTGAAGGTGATCGATACGACCTTTGGAAATCAGATCTTGGCATCGGTGCCTGAGATGGAAAGGGATGTCACTGGTTTACCCATGATTGAGAAGATGGCGAAGGCGATGTTTGGGGAATTTTAGTCCCTCAACCTAATTTCTCCCCGATAGACTGTGTTGTAATTGCCAGAGAAGGGGAGAGTCGGTCAGGTTTCCAGCCCGCAGGCAGGCAAAGATATAGAAAACGGATCTTTTAAAAAATGAGAAATCATCGCTTATATAAAACCGAATCTATTCATAAGGTTGACCCCCAAGAATCCGGAAGTTTAAAGGTTATCGCTCTAAATCTTTGGTTGACGGCTTGCTATTCTTTGAGAGGCCGCCTCCCGCAAGACCCCATTCCACTGCCTCTCCCCTTTTTAAAAAAGTCCGCATTTTTCCTACTACGAGACAGTCTCTGAGGGGAAGGGAAGGAGTTAAACCGTGAATCAAATTACAATCAATATGGAAAAGTTCATGAAGGACCATCCCCAACTGAAATATATCTTTTTCGGAGGTAAGGGAGGGGTGGGCAAGACTGTGATGGCAGGGACAGCAGCTCTGTGGTCAGCCAAACAGGGCAAGAAGACGTTGCTGGCCTCGACCAATCCGGTTCACAGCCTTTCGAACCTTTTGGAGAAAGATGTTTTTGGAAAGGCGGCGGTCGTCTGTGATGAAGAGAAATGTTACGCCTTTGAAATCGATACAAGGGATACGATCGAACGATCTAAGAAAGAGATCCGTGAAAAGATCAACTGGTTCTTAAAATTTGCAGACATTACGACGAAGGCAGAAGATTTTATCGAGTCGGCTACGATGAACCCAGCCTTTGAAGAGTCTGCCATGTTTGAGAATATGATGGACCTCATGTTCAAGAATGAATATGATTTCTATGTCTTTGATACGGCGCCCACAGCAAACGCAAGGCGTCTCTTAGGGATGTCAAAGGTTTATTCCCTCTGGGTGGAGAAGATGTTGAAAAGCAGGGAGGAAGCGAAGTCTTTGAGAGAGATGCTCTCCTTTTCAAAAAAAGAAGAGAAAGACCCTCTCCTGGACTACCTTTTAGGTTTTAAAGACAGAATGGGCCATGCCAAAGACCTCTTGACCGATGAATCCCTGACTGCTTTCTTCTTTGTGACCCTTCCGGAGAGTCTTCCCATTGCCGTGATCACCCGGTTTATCAACTGGTTCCATGAATTTGGAATCCCGGTAGGTGGTGTGGTGGTCAATGGAGTCATTCAAAAAGACCAGGTCGGGAAAGATGCGGCGGAGTTCGTTCTTAACCGGATCAAAATGCAGGAAGAACATATGGAGGAGATCTGGAAGATCTTTGGAGATAAGGTGAGAGCGATTGTTCCTCTCTTTGAGACAGAAGTTAAGGGAGCCAAGATGCTCAATCGGACAATCGAATATCTTTTTGCAAAATAACTACTCCCTCCTTTTTACTGATAAGGCTTCTACCCCTAATCCTCTTTAGCCTTCACTCATTTAGGGAGGCGAAGTCAGATTGAGTGAATGAAACGAGGGGCAGGATCGCTTACAAAAAATTACATTTTTTCTTCCCAATTTGTAGTATCTTTTAGGGCGAATTTTGGAATTTTAAACGACGAGGTATTTTTTGACAAGGGCTTCGTTAAGTTCGTGCCGGCATTATTCACGAGGATATCAATACGCCCGAAATAATTTAA
>CAKZKY010000029.1 GCA_937124575.1 uncultured Pseudomonadota bacterium
AGGGTCACCCATAAAGGCCTTTCTATATGGGAAGAGCAAGCCATGGGTGACCAATAAGGCCCCATGGCTTTTTTATTGCCGAGCCATAGGGGCAACCTTATGGCTTTTTTGTTATTCACGAATGATTCGAATGAAAACGAATGCCACAAAAAAACCCGATTCATGCCTAAGTGCGGTCGTACTTCGGGACGTAAATGTCTCATTGGCTTATATTCGTATTATTCGTTTTGATTCGTGATATTTGTTATCTTAAATCAGAGAGAGGAGAATGAAGATGGCGATTTCAGAGAAGGTAAAGAATGCATTGGAAGGTGCCTCATGGGTAAGGCGGATGTTTGAACAGGGAGAAGAACTCAAAAGGCTTTACGGAGAAGAGAATGTGTTCGATTTCTCCCTTGGGAACCCCAACCTCGAACCTCCGGCCTCGTTGAAGAAAGCCCTTAAAGCCCTTGCGGATCAACCCATTGCAGGGATGCACCGTTATATGCCGAACAATGGTTATTCTGAGACGAGAAAAGCAATCGCTCAGTATCTCTCAGAAGAATCTGGCCTTCCTTTCGAAGAGAAACATGTGGTGATGACTGTGGGGGCCGCAGGGGGCCTCAATGTCATCTTCAAAGCCCTCCTCGATGAAGGCGATGAGGTGATTGTCCCCTCACCCTACTTCATGGAATTTAAATTTTATATCGAAAATAGTGGTGGCAATATCCGATTGGCCGAAACGTATGATGATTTCTCTCTCAATTTGAAAGAGATCGAAAAGGCTTTTGGAGAGAAGACCAAGGCTGTTCTGATCAACTCACCTAATAACCCAACAGGCGTTGTCTATAAAAGCGAATCACTGGAACAGTTAGGAAGGCTGTTAAAGGAGAAAAGTCGGGAACGGAAAAAGACGATCTACCTCATCACGGACGAAGCCTACCGCCGGATCGTCTTCGATCAGATCAAACTGCCGATCGCCTTCCAATACTACCCGCATACCATACGGGTCACCTCTCATTCAAAAGACCTCTCCTTACCGGGAGAGAGAATCGGTTATATTGCAGTCAATCCCTTCTGTGAAGAAGTGGACGAGTTGATCGCAGCCATCGTCTTTGCCAACCGAACCTTAGGATTTGTCAATGCCCCGGCACTGATGCAGAGGCTGGTTGCGCCCCTTCAGAGAAATTCGGTCAACATTAAAGAATACGAGGAGAAGAGGGATCTCTTTTATCATTCTCTATCCTCTTTTGGGTACCAGATCGTCAAACCGGAAGGTGCCTTTTACCTCTTTCCCAAAGCCCCTATTGAGGATGATGTAGCTTTTGTAAGAGAGCTTCAGGCCAAAAGAATCCTAACGGTGCCTGGAAGAGGTTTTGGCAAACCAGGTTATTTCCGGATTGCCTATGCGGTTGACAGGAGTGCCATCGAAAAATCTCTACCAGGTTTTAAAGAGGTGGCTGAAAAATTTGGTATGGGTAAGCGATAAATCGGATTAACCTCAAAATGGGGTCGGGCCAATTCCCCTGCTGTTCCTCAATTTCAAAATTGCTTGCCCGACCCACCTCCTTGTTACATCCCAATCTGACTTTCCCTTGCTCATTCTTCTTATCTTCTGAACTTCCCTTACCCACCTCCCATCTGTTTCAGGAAAAGATGGGCTTCTCTTCCAAGGATTCTACCTCTACACCTTCCGCGTGTCCACTCCTTCAGGGTCGCATGAGAACCAAAAAAAGTGAAAGTTGACAGCACGCTATGAATTTGATTTAATAAAAATGATGAAGATCACAGCGATCATTCCTGCTCGGTATGGCTCAACCCGATTTGAGGGAAAACCTCTTGCCGATATACTTGGAAAACCGATGATTCAATGGGTTTACCAGGGGGTCCATCAATCGAAATTGATTGGAGAGGTTATCGTTGCGACTGACGACCAGAGAATCTTGGAGACGGTCCAAGGATTCGGAGGAAAAGCAGTAATGACGTCTCCAGATCATCCCACCGGGACCGATCGGGTTGCAGAGGTAGCGCGAAAACTGAGATCTGAGATGATTGTCAATGTTCAGGGAGATGAGCCCTTAATCAAAGGAAATATCATTGATAAGGCGATCCGTCCCCTTCTCAGTGACGCAACCCTTCAAATGACTACTTTGATGACAAGGATCAGAGATATCAAGGATTGGCTTAACCCCCATCAAGGAAAGGTGGTGGTGGATGGTAAGGGTTTTGCTCTTTACTTTTCGAGGTCTCCTATTCCATTTCCAAGAGACCTCACCATTGATCAGATTCTATCCAACCCTGAAATGAAGGGGAAGCTCTTGTCAAAAAAGCTTTTTAAGACGATCGGCCTCTATGTCTATCGCCGAGGCTTCTTGTTAAAGCTCGCAAAGATGAAACCAACCCCACTCGAAAGACTGGAGAAATTAGAACAACTCCGAGTCCTTGAAAATGGCTATAAGATCAAAGTCATCCCGGTCGATTATGAACCGATCGGAGTGGACGTTCCCACCGATATCCCAAAAGTCATCGCTTACCTCACCCAAGGTTGAATCAAAATGAGGTTCGCATCTCCTTAGATTCAATTATAAATGGAGGATCTTTCGGGCTTCGGAGGGAGTTGCGACTTCTCTTCCGAATTCTTTGGAAATGCGGACAATCCTCTCTACCAACTCAGCGTTCGTTTTCGCTAATACCCCTTTCGAATAGTAGATATTATCCTCCAATCCAACCCGGACATGGCCGCCCATGGTCATGGCGACCATGGCCATGGGAAGCTGTCCCTGGCCAATGCCGATGACTGACCAGGTAGAACCGGCAGGAATAATTTCTGATAGATGGAGAAGGGACTTTGTGGTTGCCGACATGCCACCCACAACCCCCAGGACAAATTGAAAGTGAAGCGGAGGTCTTAGAAGCCCCTTTTCCAAATAGCGGATGCAGGTTTCAACCATTCCAGCTTCAAATACCTCTAATTCGGGCTTAATTCCCTTGGCTAGGGTCTCCTTGGCCAAAAGCTCTAAGAATTCCGGTGGATTGAGAAAGACATTCTCCCTCATATTGATGGAACCTGCATCAAATGAGACCATTTCTGGCTGGAAGGCCAAAGGGACCAGCCTTTCGCGAAATTCAAGATTCCTACCTGGAATACCGGACGTGGTTAGACAGAGGATTGCATCCGTCTCACTTCGAATTCGATTGACCACCTCTTTAAAGATAGAATAGTCCTGGGTTCCTAACCCTGTCTTCGGATCCCTCACATGGACATGAAGGATCGAAGCCCCTGCTCTCCACGCCTCAATCCCTGACTCCGCAATCTCCTCAGGCAGGATAGGAATATAAGGTGTCTGCTGGCGCGTAATCCTTGAACCCGTAATTCCAACCGAAATGATCAATTTTTCCATAAGATCTTTGCTATTCTTTAAATCTCTATCCCGAAATCAGAAATCTGCTTAAAAGTTTTCTTTAATATCTCGATAATCTCGTCAATCTGAGTCTCTTCAATGATCAGCGGAGGGCCAACCATCGCCATATCACCATTGACTCCATCCACAAAACCTGTCCCCGGATAAAGGACAAGACCATTCTCAAAAGCCTTATCAATCACCTTCTCCGTAAATCTGTCCGTTCTTGGGAAGGGCTCTTTGGTCTTCTGATCCTTAACAAATTCAATGGCCGTCATCAACCCCTTACCCCTCACATTGCCTACAAATGGAAATCTCTCCAATTCCTGTAATCTCTTTAAGAGGTAATCACCTTTGGATGGACACTTCTCAATCAATCTCTTCTCCTGAATATAGCGGAGCACGGCTAATCCCACTGCACAGGCAACCGGATGGTGGGAAAAGGTGTGCCCATGAACAAATCCTCCTGTTCTCTCTTTGAGTCGATCAACCAATTCCCTCCGTGTGATCATCGCTGAAATAGGGAAATAGCCTCCACTCATTCCCTTTCCAAGGATCATGATGTCAGGAGAGACATTCCAATGCTCAATGGCAAACCATCTTCCCGTCCTACCCATTCCAGTCATCACCTCATCATCAATTAGGAGAATCTCAAAACGGTTGCATATCTCTCTAATCAGCTTGAGATACCCTTCAGGAGGGACGAGGGCTCCAATGGTTGCTCCTCCAACGGGTTCGAGGATAACCGCTGAAATCGTTTCCACTCCCTCCATCTGAATCAGATACTCAAGGGCCTTTGCGCATTCGAGCTCACACTGGGGATAGGAGAGGTTATAAGGACATCGGTAACAATAAGGGGGCGAAAAATGTGGAAAATCGTTCAGAAGGGGGAGATAAGGCTTTCGCATTCCGATCCGGCCGGTCAAAGAGAGGGCTCCAAGGGTATTTCCATGATAACTATGCCACCGAGCAACCACTCGCCACCTTTGAGCATGTCCCGAGTCTAAAAAGTACTGTCTGGCAAATTTGATGGCGGCTTCAACCGATTCAGACCCCCCTGAGAGAAAGTAGATCTTCTCCAGCCCTTTCGGCAGGATGCTTCCGAGCGCTTCAGCATATTCCTCAATCGAATGCGTAGTAAACTGAGTTCCATGGACATAACCCACCTGGCCCATTTGCTCTATCATACTCTGTAGGATCTCTTTTTGACCGTGACCGATATTGACGACCAACGCACCTCCGGAACCGTCGATATAACGCTTGCCTTTTTCATCGTAAAGATAAATTCCTTCCCCATGGGTAACGAGAGGATAGATCCGGTTTAATTTTCGATAGAAGACATGTCCTTTAGGATAGGCAAACTCCATAAAAACCTCATGGTTCATTCTGCAAAGGAGAATGTTCCTCAAATGTCCGTCTAACAGTATGGATGAGATGATAAGGTTATTAACTCTTCTCTCTTCCCTTTTCAAGTAACCCAAAAAAGAGAAGGTTTTCTCCAATTAGAAAAGAAGGAAAGAGATGTCGAAACATTCGTCAGAATTGTCGAACGAAATCCCATTGCAATCTCTTTCCGTTCTAAATCAGGACAAGTATCTTAACTTTATAAAAAATATTAATCTCCTTTAACCCATTAAGATTTAAGATAAATTCTGATACTGGAGATTTAAACTTTCAAAAGCCAAAAGATTGGCACAACCATTGCAACAAAGAAATCAAAAATCATAAAGAAAGGAGAAGCGAATGAAAAGAAGTCTGATCGTGGTGAGTTTAGTGATGGTGATGGTTTTAGGGGCTATATCTGCTTATGCCCAAGGTCCTGGCTTTGGTCCTCACAGCAAGGTTGGTCCCAGATGGGAAAAGGCAGAACCCGGCAAGGCGCTTGCTTTGACTCCTGAGCAGAAGTCGAAATTCCAAGAATTGCGCCGAAAGTTTATCAATGAAACGGCAAAGCTCAGAGGAGATCTTCTGACTAAGAGACTCGAACTCCAATCTCTCTGGACCAACCCAAAGGCAGAGGCTAAAGCTATTATTGATAAAGAGAAAGAGCTAAGAGAACTTCAAAACCAGATGAGAGATAAGGGGCTTCAATTTAGATTAGAAGCCCGTCAGTTCCTCACTCCTGAACAGATTGCCACATTCGGACACGGACCCGGAATAGGCCCTGGATTTAAACGGGAATCGATGAAAGGTCGTGGAATGGGACCCGGATATGGCCTCTGCCATTAATCTCTTTTCATACCACCCTCCTCCAAGGGGAAGGCTCAGCCTTCCCCTTCTATTTTTAACTTTCCAAATCGATTCAATATAGTTAAAATAGAATTATGATCGCAAAGAACAATGAAGGCAAAAAATTAAAAATAACCATTTATTCACTGATTCTTATCTTTTTCTTGCCGATGGTTTCCGATTCACAACCGATTGGAATGAG
>CAKZKY010000030.1 GCA_937124575.1 uncultured Pseudomonadota bacterium
TCAGGGGATATATCTCTTGCCAATACCATTGAGGAAGAGATTAAGAAACAGATCCTCGTCAGTGGAAAAGTGGAAATTGTAGACTATGGTTCCTTACCCAGGTCGGAGCGGAAGAGCAAAAGGGTTTTTGATCATCGAGAAATCTAACTCGGAGTGAGAGAAAGGGGGGATGCCAGAAAGGGGAAAGAAAGGTTTACTTTTGAATGTTCAACCACTTAACTGAAGGAGGTAAGTCATGAAAAAGCATTTATTCTTAACCCTCATTTTAGGATTCTCGATTTTTTCAGCGGGGATTCTCCAAGGTGCCGAGCCCATTAAGATCGGAGGGATCTTCTCTTTAACCGGGCCTGGGGCCCACATTGGAGTGGCACAGAGGAATTCCGTCCTAATCGCCATTGATGAATTTAACAAAAAGGGAGGCCTTGCCGGTCGCCCCGTCGAGATGATCCTCGGTGATGATGAAAGCGATCCCACCAAGGCGGTAATGGTCCTTAAAAAGATGATCGAGACACAGCCCATCGTTGCCCTGATCGGGCCCACAAGGACCGATACAGGAATGGCTATGATCCCGACGCTTGAAAAGGAGGGAATCCCCACGTTTATGCATGCAGGAGGAGATGTCATCATCACGCCCGTGAGAAAGTGGGTCTTTAAATCGCCCTACCGTGCGGCGGATGCCATGGAACGAATTGCGCTCTATCTACAAAAACAAAAGCTGACCAAGATTGGCTTTCTCCATGCTTCCGATGGTTTTGGAAAGGATGGGGCCGCCATTGTGGATCGGCTCGCAGCTAAATTTGGATTTGAGATAGTCGCAAAAGAGACCTTTGACCTCAAAGATGTGGATATGACAGCCCAATTGACCCGTATCAATGCCAGGGCTCCGCAGGCCATCATTGTCTGGACGATTGGACCACCCATGGGAATCACCACAAAGAATGCCCGTGCTCTTGGGATAAAAGTACCCCTATTTCAATGCCATGGTGCGGCCGAACCAATTTTCTTTAAATTGGCCGGTGATGCTGCAGAAGGGGTGATGATGCCCTCAACGAAGATTGTGGTGGCAGATCAACTTCCTGACACGGACATCCAGAAGAGGAAACTTTTAGAATATATCAAAGAATATGAGTCAAGATTCAAGGACGTGGCAGGAACAATGGTAGCCTATGGAGCGGATGCGGCCTACCTTCTTCTCGAAGCCATTAAAAAGGCCGGGCCGGATCGAACCAAGATTCGAGACGCCCTCGAAGGAACAAAGGGCTATGTCGGTCTCAGCGGGGTTTATAATCTCTCTCCCGAAGACCATACCGGAACGAGCGCAAAAGATATTGTTTTAGTGAAGGCGGAAAAAGGAAAATTCGTACTGGTTGAATAAAGCGATGGGGCCGAAGCTCTGTGACGATGGGCTTCGGCCTATTTATGTCGGTCACATCGCAATTCTTTTCACAAATGGAACCATATGGAACTTCATGAACAAATCCTTCAATATGTCATCTCAGGGCTAACGATCGGAGCCATCTACGCCATTGTCGCCCTTGGCTTCAACATCATCCATAATGCCACTGGCATTGTAAACTTCGTTCAGTGCGAATTTGTCACCCTGGGTGGCATGATGATGTATACCTACTATTCCCTTCTCAGGATTCCCCTCTTCCTCTCCTTCTTCCTGTCCATGGCCACGGTCACCTTGCTGGGTGCCGCCATTGAACGGGGGCCTATTCGTGTTGCCAAATCGAAGGCGATCATCATTTTAATTTTTATTACCATAGGAATTTCCTCGACCATAAGGGGCACTGCCCTTCTCGTCTGGGGCCCTGACAATGTCCCAATTCCCTCTTTCTCCGGTGAAAAAGTAATTCGGATTTTGGGTGCGACAATCCTTCCTCAACACATCTGGATCTTTGCTATAACGATTGGAGTCGTCATTTTCCTCCAATACTTTTTCCACCGCACCCTCATTGGCAAGGCGATGAGAGCCACAGCAGTTAACAGACGAGCGGCTTCGTTGATGGGGATCTGTGTTAACCGAATGGTTCTCTTCTCTTTTGCCATGAGCGGAGGTCTTGGAGCAGTAGGTGGAATGATAATCGCTCCCATCACCACCACCTCCTATGATACGGGGATCATGTTAGCTCTGAAGGGATTTGCAGCAGCCATTTTGGGTGGTTATGGAAATAGCACAGGAGCGATCTTGGGAGGTTTGATCCTGGGAGTGTTAGAATCTCTCGGTGCGGGTTTGATTTCCTCCAAGTTCAAGAATGCTTTTGCCTTTTTCATTCTCCTTCTGGTCTTATTCTTTAAACCTGAAGGTATCTTAGGCCACGGGGAGTCCGAACGGGTTTAAATGATGTTCCCATTATTCCGAAAAAGAGAAACATTTTTTTTAATCCTCCTTGCCTTGGCAATCATTCTTATTCCTCTCTTTGTGAAAAACAAATATTATATTATTGTGATGAACATCATTGGCCTCAACACCATTGTAGTGGTAGGTCTTAACCTGCTGATTGGGTTCGCCGGCCAAATCTCGCTGGGTCATGCAGCCTTTTATGGAATGGGAGCTTACCTTTCCGCTATCCTTACGACCACTTACCATTTCCCTCCCTGGCCTACCATCCTTATCGCCATGATCGTTACAGGAATTGTTGCCTATTTTGTAGGATACCCTTCCCTCAAATTAAAAGGGCACTATCTGGTAATGGCAACCCTGGGTTTCAGCATTATCGTCAACATCTTCATGATCGAACTGGACAAGATCACTGGAGGTCCATCCGGATTTCCTGGAATTCCACACCTCTCCATTGGCAGATTTGTCCTTAATGATGATTTTAAAAATTTCCATCTGATCTGGACGTTTGCCTTCTTCTCTATTCTCCTTTCGCTCAACCTGGTACGCTCCAGGGTGGGTAGGGCATTGATGGCCATTCATGGCAGTGAGGTTGCCGCCAATACCTTAGGGGTAGATACGGATAAATATAAGATAAAGGTCTTTGTTCTGAGCGCCGTCTACGCCTCCCTGGCGGGAAGCCTCTATGCCCATTATATCACCTTCATCAGCCCCAGGAGTTTCGACTTCTACTACTCCATCCAGGTGGTCACCATGGTCATTGTAGGAGGGATGGGGAGTGTTTGGGGCTCTTTCTTTGGGGCAGGACTTTTGACCGTCCTTTCTGAAGTTCTCCATGTTGCTGAAAAATATAATATCATTGCTTATGGAGCCATTCTTGCTTTGGTTCTCATCTTTCTTCCGGAAGGAATTCTTCTGGGCTTTTATAATTTTTATTGCCGTCTCAAGATGAAAACACAGATCGGAAAAAAAACCAAGTTATAAATTTTGAATTTAGAGCTAAAAACCCTACAAATTACAAGATGAGAAACTCTGAAATCATATTAAAAGCGGAGAGAATTCAGAAAAACTTTGGGGGGGTGGTTGCCCTCCAGAATGTCTCGATAGACATCTATCGCAATGAGATTACCGCCATTATTGGCCCTAATGGCGCAGGGAAAACCACCCTGATCAACCTCATTACGGGTATCTATCCTCCCACCTCCGGAAGGATCATCTTCGAAGGAAAGACGATTTCCAGGCTCAAACCCTTCCAAATCGCCTATCAGGGGATCACGCGGACGTTCCAGAATCTTCAACTCTTTCACAACATGACCGTTCTTGAGAATGTCAAGGTCGGCCTCCATACCCAGACCAGATCAGAATTTTTAAACTGCCTTCTTCACCTTCCGAAGGTGAAAAGGGAGGAGGAGCAGGTGGCCGAAGAGGCGGTCTCCCTGCTACGCTTCTTCCGTCTCGAAAGCAAGTCAGGCTGGCGCAGCTCCAACCTTCCCTACGGAGAACAGAAACGGTTGGAGATCGCCCGTGCTCTGGCTGGAAAACCCAAGCTTCTCCTCCTGGATGAACCTGTAGCAGGTCTTAATGTCGGAGAGACCGAGGAAATGGCTGAACTGATATTGAAGATCAGGCAGAAGGGAATTACAATCCTCCTGGTCGAACATGATATGAATCTGGTGATGGGGATCTCAGACAAAATCGTGGTTCTCAATTACGGGGAGAAGATTTTGGCGGGAACCCCTGAGGAGGTTCAAAAGGATCCTAAAGTAATTCAGGCCTATCTGGGAGAGGAATGAGGAATGCTTGTTATCGACCTCATCAATACTTATTATGGTCAGATACATGCCCTGAAAGATCTTTCCCTCCATATCGAAGAGGAGGAGATCGTTGCCCTGATCGGCCCGAACGGCGCAGGAAAATCCACCCTTCTGAATACAATCTCAGGGATCACCCCTTCTCGCACAGGCTCGATCCGGTTCAATGAGATCGAGATCTCGCAGATTCCCCCGGAAAAGATCGTCTCCTTCGGGGTGGTTCAGGTTCCGGAGGGACGCCAGCTCTTCAGTCCCCTTACCGTCCTCGAAAATCTGGAGCTGGGTGCGTTTCTCCGGTTCTCCAGAGAATCGAGGGAGGATATCGAAAAAGACCTCCGCTATGTAACTGAACTCTTTCCTATCCTCAGGGAAAGAAGGGACCAGAAAGCAGGCACATTGAGCGGCGGGGAGCAACAGATGCTCTCCATTGGCCGAGCCATCATGGGAAGACCCCGGTTGATGCTTCTGGATGAACCCTCACTGGGTTTAGCTCCCCTGATCGTCATGGAGATTTTCGACGTGATCCGCAAATTGCAGGAAGATAAAACTACGATTCTCCTCGTTGAGCAGAATGCGAGGGCCGCCCTCAGAGTGGCCAATCGTGCCTATGTGATCGAGACAGGCAGAATCACTCTGGAAGGGGAGGCAAAGGTTTTAATGGAGAACGAAGAAGTCAAAAAGGCTTATCTCGGCAAGGATTATCGTGAGAAACGGAGGCCTCTATGAAAAGGTTTAACTACCTCAAACCCCAGACACTCGATGAAGCGCTCGCTCTCCTCAATCAATATGGGGACTGCGCCCGGCTCATTGCAGGCGGAACCGATGTCATCGTCATGATCAAACAGAAGAAGATGGCCCCGGAGGTTCTCATCTCCTTACGAGGGATTTCCGGATTGGATCGGATTGAGTATGACGGAGACCTGAAAATCGGCCCACTGGTAACACACCGGGCCATCGAAAAGTCAGAATTGATCCGGAAACAGTTTTCAGCGCTGACGGATGCGGCTGATGTCCTGGGTTCCATTCAAATTCGTAATGTGGCAACGATCGGTGGGAACATCTGTACCGCTGCACCCTCAGCAGACACGGCCCCACCCCTTTTGGCCTTAGGAGCACAAGTCAAATTAAAAACGGCTAAGGCTGAAAGGGTGCTTCCCATTGAGCGATTCTTCACCGGACCTAGAGAGACGATCCTACAAAAAGGGGAGATCCTTTCAGAGATCATCATCCCTAAACCACTGCCTCATACAGGGTCGGCCTATTGGAAACACCAGAGAAGGGGGGCCCTCGACCTTCCGATCCTTGGCGTGGCTGTGCTTCTCTCATTAGATAAGGCGACGGTCTCCTGTTCTGACATTCTCTGCACCACTTCTCCAATCTCTACGGTCCTCCACTCCCTTGAAGGAGATGAGGTCTTCTGTAAAGAGGTCCGAATTGCCTTAGGCGTGGCTGCACCTACACCCATGAGGGCGACGAAGGCGGAAAATCTCTTAAGGGGTAAGAAAATAAGCGATGAGCTCTTAGAGGAAGCAGCAGAGACCGCCTCTAAAGAGGCTCAACCGAGGGATAGCATCCGTGGCGAGGCCTGGTACCGGAGAGATATGATCAGGGTGCTGGTCAAGCGAATGGCCATGAGATGTATCGAAAGAGTATTGGTACCAGA
>CAKZKY010000031.1 GCA_937124575.1 uncultured Pseudomonadota bacterium
GCGTGGACGGCAACAAGACGCGTGCCGCTCAGATTCTCGGGATCGACCGCAAGACCCTTAGAGAAAAATTACAAAAAATAAAAAACCCCGCTTGATTCGCTCTTGCCAGGGGAATTTCTCCCCGGCGAGTCAAATCTCTCCATCTAAATTTTTTCCTGCTCCACAACATCGCTCATCTCTGCCCGAAAAAAACCCCTCTGTCTGTGATAACTAATTGTTTTAACTTTTATTTTTTCTTCTTGAAATACACCCTTCCATCTTGCTTTTGGCGAGTTTTCTGGCAGGTCATTTGCATTCCCCTTTGCTATCTCTTTTGAAAAGGAGGGTGGAGGATGAGAAAAATCAATGTCGAACAGAAAGTAATAAAGATCGATCCTTTCACGGAAATGAAGATCTATCAGGGGCTATGCTCTTGTTGCTCCCTTGCTCCGATCTGCACCTACCCGAGAGTGTCAGGCAGATCTATCCTTCAGTGCGATGAGTTTGATGGAATCACCCGCCCTCCGGAACAGGTGATGAAGATGAAGGAAAAACCTCCTGCGAATCGTTTCTCAGAAACAGTTTCTGACGTTCAAGGCCGGAGTAATTCAACAGGTTTATGCGCATACTGCGATGGTCTCAAAAACTGCACCTATCCGAAACCGGAAGGGGGCGTCTGGCACTGTGAAGAGTATCGCTAAGGAAATCATACACAAACCGGCTTGCCTACCATTGCCTTGACATAAACATTTTTCGAGGGAGGAAATGAACCCCCAACATATTCGAGAGATCGTTGATCATCATGAAGGAGGCAAGAAGGACGGAATCATTGCCATCCTCGAGGATATCCAGTCTCAATACAGTTACCTGCCGGAAGAAGCCTTAAAGATTGTTGCCGAAAAGACAGGGCGTTCCCTCGTGGATATTTATGGCGTGGCCACCTTCTATAAGGCTTTCAGTCTTAAACCAAGGGGAAAACATCTCATCTCCGTCTGTCTCGGCACGGCCTGCCATGTCCGTGGCGGGCTTCGGATTGCAGAGGAGTTTGAGCGCCAGCTCAAGATCAAAACAGGAGAAACTACAGAAGACAGAGAGATTACCCTGGAGACGGTGAACTGCCTCGGCGCCTGCGCCCTCGGTCCCATTGTCACAGTGGACGGACACTATTTTTCAAATGTCACGGCTCCTAAAGTCAAGGAGATCATTCATAAAGCAAGAATCGGCCTGGACCGGGTGGATATAAAGACGGACGAGAGAATCTTTCCGGTAGAAGTCGCCTGTCCCCGTTGTAATCACAGCCTGATGGATCGCCATTACTATATTGACGGTTATCCTTCGATAAAGGTGACCGTTTCTTTTGAACACAAACATGGCTGGGTCAGGCTCTCCTGCCTCTATGGCAGTTTTTCAGTAGAGCAGGAGTATGAAGTCCCCATAAATGCAGTGGTAAACTTTTTCTGTCCCCATTGTCATGCCGAACTGATTGGAGCATCGGAGTGCATCACCTGCGGCGCTCCCATGGTTCCGCTGCTGGTCCGAGGAGAAGGCGGAATGATTCAGATATGCTCCCGTCGGGGATGCAAGGGGCATATGCTCGATTTGACCGGCATCAATCTCTAATCGAAATTAAAATCATGGAATCCCTAAAAACGATCGATCATTTTCATGCGCTTCAAAGACGGCTGCTCTCAAGCAGAGACCCCGTCATTCCAACCCTGATTATATCAGCAGGAACCTGCGGACAGGCAAGCGGCGCCAATGACCTCATCCGGATTGCCAAACGGGAAATTCTGGGAAAGAAACTGACCGGAAAAGTTCGTCTCCGGATCACGGGCTGCCACGGGTTCTGCGAGATGGAACCATCCGTCCTCGTAGAACCCAGAAGGACCTTCTATCCAAAAGTGAATCCCAAGGATATGGCTCGGATTGTTGAGGCGGTCACAACATATTCAATCGTCGAGGAATTTCTCTTCGTGGACGAAACCACCGGAAACAAAATCGAGAAAAAGGAGGAGATTCCCTTTTTTAAGAGCCAGGTCCGGACTTTACTTGGATTGAATGAAAAAGTAGACCCGATTCGCATCTATAATTATATCGAACACGGAGGATACCAGGCCCTGGCGACCGTTCTCTCCAGAGGTGATTCCGGATGGGTTGTAGATGAGATGAAAGCTTCCGGGCTTCGTGGCCGTGGTGGAGCGGGTTTTCCAACAGGGCTGAAGTGGGAAATGTTAGCCAGGCAATCGAATGGCTATGGAAAGATTCTTATATGCAACGGTGACGAGGGCGATCCGGGTGCCTACATGGACCGTAGCCTTCTCGAAGGAAATCCTCACAGCATCATCGAAGGAATGATCATTGGCGGTTTCGGAACCGGTGCAAACGAGGGCATCCTCTATGTTCGTAACGAATATCCCCTTGCCATCAAACACCTTGTCATTGCCCTCCGTCAGGCTTATCAACTGGGTCTGCTGGGATCAAATATCCTTGGAACCGGATTCTCATTCGATCTCAGGCTCGTCCGGGGAGCAGGCGCCTTTGTATGTGGCGAGGAGACGGCATTGATCAAATCCATTGAGGGAAAGATGGGAGAACCCGTCCAGAGGCCCCCTTTCCCTGTACAAAAAGGCCTTTTCGGAAAACCAACCCTTATCAACAATGTGGAAACCTGGGCCAATGTTCCGATGATTATGAATCAGGGTGCCCAGAACTTTAAAAAAGTAGGGACAGAGCAAAATACCGGCACAAAGATCTTCAGTCTGGTCGGCAAGGTAAAAAATACAGGGTTCATTGAAGTCCCGATGGGAATCTCTCTCAGAGAGGTCGTCCACACCATCGGAGGAGGCCCTTCTGGGAAAGCAGCGATCAAAGCGGTCCAGACAGGCGGTCCCTCAGGCGGTTGTATCCCCATCTCACGATTTGACTTGACGATTGACTACGAGAGCCTGAAAACCGCTGGCTCCATCATGGGTTCTGGCGGGATGATCGTCATGGACGAACGCACGTGCATGGTGGATGTGGCCAAATATTTTATGAACTTCCTCAAAGAGGAGTCCTGCGGAAAATGCTTTACCTGCCGCAAGGGAACTCAACGAATGTATGAGCTTCTGGATGACATCACCGCCGGAAGGGCTGTCCGGGAGACGCTCGATCTTCTCGAAGAGCTCTCGAATACGGTGAAGGACACGACCCTTTGCGGACTGGGGCAAACCGCTCCAAATCCTGTCCTCTCAACGCTTCGTTATTTCCGCCAGGAGTATCTGGATCATATCGAACATCGTCGCTGCCCTGCTGGAGTCTGCAAGGACCTCATCACTTACTCGATCAACGAGAAGTGCACCGGATGCCAGCTCTGTCTGAAGACATGTTCCTTCGGAGCGATCAGGGGAGAGAAAAAAGGGATTCACCAGATTGATAGGGAAAAATGCATCCGCTGCGGAGCCTGCAGGGATGTCTGTAAATTCGATGCCATCGAGATTAAATAGATGGACTTAAAACAGGGACCAAACCCATGGTGACACTCACGATCAATGGCTTGGAAGTTTCAGTGGAAGAGGGGACGACCCTTCTCGAAGCCTCAAGGTTCTACGGATTTCCCATACCGACCCTCTGCCATATGGACGGACTCTCCCCCTATGGAGCCTGCCGGCTCTGTGTGGTGGAAATCGGCCAGGGACCGAACACAAAGCTGGTCACCTCCTGCACCTATCCGGTTGAGGAAGGTTTGCAAGTTCGAACCGCTTCCGCGCGCGTGGTCAAGGCACGAAAGATGATCCTGGAGCTTTTACTTGCATCGTGCCCCCAATCCAAAATCATTCAGGACCTTGCCTCATCCCATGATTTTCGTCAACAGCGATTCAAACAGGAGCACGAGGACTGTATCCTCTGTGGCCTCTGTGTCCGTATCTGTGAAGAGCAGATGATGGCAAAGGCAATCGGTTTTCGCAGCAGGGGGGAGAAGAGAAGCCTCGGCACCCCATTTGATCTGAAGTCTGAAGTCTGCCGACTCTGCGGAGCCTGCCTCTATGTCTGCCCGGCCTGTCAGCTTCGATGCACCTATACCGAGCCTGACAAAGCCATCTGCGGAGGGTGTGCCAATCTGAGCCCACCCTGCCTTGAGAAGAGTTCGTTCGACGACATGATGTGCTACATGGAGCCCTGTGTGGCCTGTGAAATTAAGAAGGATTGAAAAATGAAAGGAGAATGACAAATGGCATTATCAAGGATCAATGCCTCGGCCGCAACGCTGACGAAAAACAGGACCGAAGGCTCGGTGGTTCCCGTTTCAGGGATGTGCGTCACCTGTGTGGATGGATGCATCGGAATGTGCGAGATCGGCAAATCCGCCTACCGGGGCCATGAGGTGATCTATCCGCAACCCTTCGGCGTTATCACCACCGCTTCCGAAAAGCAATATCCGGTGGACTACTCCCATTTCAACATCATGGGCACAGCGGTTGGGGCTTACGGGATCGAACCGGACAGCGATAAGGCGATCTTTCCAGCAGTCAATCTCGAAGTCACAATCGGTCATGATAAAGGGATAAAGTTTCGTTACCCGTGGCTGATCTCCGGAATCGGCTCAACCGACATTGCCAAAAACAACTGGGAAGGACTGGCCATTGGATCCGCCCTTTCAGGAACCGGGCTTACGATTGGAGAAAATGTCGTTGGTATGGATCCGGAGGCCGTCATCAAAGAGGGCAGGGTCGTTGACACGGTGGAATTGAAACGTCGCGTGCGTCTTTACAAGGATTACCAACACGATGGTTATGGGGCAATCATCGTTCAAGCCAATATTGAAGACACCCGCCTTGGAACTCATGAGTATGCCATTGAAAAGCTCGGAGTGGAATGTATTGAACTCAAATGGGGGCAGGGAGCAAAGGATATCGGTGGCGAGGTGAAGGTCAAAGACCTTAAAAAAGCCCAGATGCTCCATAAACGGGGTTACATTGTCCTTCCAGACCCAACCGATCCCGATGTGATCAAAGCATTTGAACGAAAAGCATTCAAGGAGTTTGAAAGGCATTCACGGGTGGGGATGGTTTCGGAAGAATCTTTCGCAGAAAGAGTTGAAGCTCTGCGTAAAGCCGGAGCCAAATACATCTTTCTCAAAACCGGCGCCTATCGTCCGGCTGACTTGGCCCGGGCCATTGCCTATGCCTCGAAATACCGACTGGACCTTCTCACCGTGGATGCGGCTGGAGGTGGGACGGGCATGAGCCCCTGGCGAATGATGAATGAATGGGGAGTTCCACCAGTTGAACTCCACTCTCTTCTCCACCAATATGCTTCCCATCTCCACAAGAATAAAAAATATGTGCCTCCGCTTG
>CAKZKY010000032.1 GCA_937124575.1 uncultured Pseudomonadota bacterium
TGTACCCTGGTCATTGAACTGGTGGCAGGGAGGATTATGGCACCCTATGTGGGCGTCTCGCTCTATACCTGGACAAGCATCATCGGTGTGGTTCTTGCAGGAATCAGCATTGGCGCCTACCTTGGGGGACTCCTTGCAGATCGGTACCCCCGACCGACCACGCTCGGGTGGCTCCTTTTTTTCTCCGGCGTGGGAGCTTTTTCCATCTCTCCCCTGACCAATCTGGTTGGAGGGACGCACTTTCAGACGAGCCTGATGGTACGGATCCTTCTCATCACAACGATCATCTTCTTCGGTCCTGCCTGTATCCTCGGAATGATCTCACCGGTGGTGGTTAAACTGACGCTGAATAACCTCGCCAAGACAGGCAATGTGGTCGGAAAGATCTATGCTTTCTCAACACTCGGCTCCATCCTTGGAACCTTTGCTACCGGATTCTTTCTGGTCTCGTGGATGGGGACGAGAAATATCCTCATCACCATGGGCATTATCCTCATCCTCTCTGGCCTGATCTTTGGAGGTTTCTTCAACCGGAAGAGAGGGATTGCCCTCTTCTCAATCCTTCTCGTTCTGATCTTTCTCGTCATCCCTCTGGCAGGGTTTTATGGTTATGCAGCCCTTCGTCCCGGAGAGATTTCCATTTCAACCTCGCCCATTCCAGCCCTCGAGACGGCTTATGGATATGCCTTCAAACCACCCATTGATGAGGATACCTATTACTTTAAGGAGAGTGACTACTATACGATCAAATTGAAACGTTCTACTAAGGGAAACTTCGGGAATCCCCTTGAGTCATTGGTGCTCGACCATCTGGTTCACTCCTATACGGATCTCAATGACCCTTTCTATCTGGAGTATGAATACATCCGGATTTACGAAGAGTTTGTGTTGTGGCAGGCAAAGAACCGAAAGTCTTTTAAAGCCCTCTTTATCGGCGGAGGAGGATATACCATTCCCCGTTATATCGAAGCGAAATATCCCAATGCCGAGATGGATGTGGTGGAGATTGACCCCGAGGTAACCCGGGTCGTTCAAAAATATCTTGGCATTCCGGAGCAGACGAAGATCCGCTCTCACAATATGGATGGCCGCTGGTTCGTGATGAACAGCAAAGAGAAAGGGAGTTTTGATTTTATCTTCGGAGATGCCTTCAACGATCTCTCAATACCATACCATCTGACGACGAAGGAGTTCGCTATGCAGCTAAAGGCCCTTCTGAAGCCAGATGGATTGCTCTTGGCCAATGTGATCGATAGTATGAAGAAGGGACAGTTCATGCCATCCTACATCCGGACCCTGGAAGAAGTCTTCGGGAAAGGAAATGTCCACCTCATCACGCTCAGTTCCGATTTTGACAATATTGGAATCAGCACCCACGTGGTGGTTGCCAGCCCTCAGAAGCTCGATCTGGATCACTTCGTCAAAGTGGTCAAGAAAGAGAAAGGGGAGGCAATGGTCTCCCATGTCATGCCCCAGGACCTTTTACAGAAATATCTGAATGAGCGCTACTGGGTCATCCTCACCGATGACTATGTGCCCGTAGACAACCTGATCGCCCCCATCTTCGAAGAACGCTTTGGCTATTCAAGATAAGCGAGGATGATCCATCGAGGAGATCCAATGGACGATAAAAAAGATTTTGTGATGGTGACGGTTTCTGGTCCGGATCGGCCAGGTATTACGGCCGCCTTCAGCAGGATCCTGGTCGAAAATCAGGTAGAGATTGTTGACATCGAGCAGGCTTCGCTTCAGGATTTTTTAGGCCTCTCCTTTCTTCTCGATATGAGCAGTGCCAAACAGTCGAAGGATGGCGTTCTGAAGGATCTGCTTTTTGAAGCGAGCCGACTGGGTTTGACGCTCAACTTCCGTCTCTACTCGGAGAAAGAGGTGAAGGCCCGAAACAGCAAAAATCTATTTATCCTTACCTACTTCGGCGATACACGCGCACTGGCAGAGATTTCGAATATCTTGGCGGAGGAGAAAGCCAATATTGAAATGATCAGCAACCTGACCCGGCACTGCGCCATGTGTGTGGAGTTGACCATCAATGTGAATGAAGTCGAAAACCTGAGCCGACTCAAGTCGAGGGTCATTGCCAAGAGCCATGAACTGAATATCGATCTTGCCCTTCAAAAAATGGAGGCTTACCGTAAAAATAAACGTCTTCTCTTTTTCGACATGGACAGCACCCTGGTGGACATGGAGATCATTGATGAGATGGCTGAGAGGGCAGGTGTGCTAAAAGAGGTGTCGAGGATTACGGAGAAGGTTCGAAGAGGTGATCTCGATTTCGAAGAAGCGCTTGTCCAGCGCGTGGCGCTCCTTAGGGGGTTGAAGGTCAGGGAGCTCGAAAAGATCAGGGACGAGATGCGGCTATCCGAAGGCGCTGAGGAGCTGGTTGCAACACTAAAGCGGTCTGGCTACAAATTAGGCGTGGTGAGTGGAGGGTTCCGCTATTTTGCCGATTATTTAAAAGAGAGGATGGGACTCGATTTTGCTTATGCCAATCAACTCGAAATCAAGAACGGGAAGTTGACCGGAAAGGTCTTGGGTCAAATCGTTGATAATGCTTATAAGGCGAAGATCGTTAATATGGTTTCCACTGAAGAGGGTGTCCTTCTGGATCAGACCGTTGCCATTGGCGATGGTGCAAATGATGTGTTAATGTTAGGCCAGGCTGGCCTGGGCATTGCCTATAATGCCAAAGAGAGGCTTGAGCGAGCGGCCAATATGAGTCTGGGGCGAGCCCGCCTTAAAAATATCCTCTATATCCTCGGTTTCTCGGAAGAGGAGATGGGTACCTGGAGTGCTTGCGACTCTTAAGAGAAAGAATGCATAACAGGAGAGAATCCGTATGAGTGCTAAAACAAAGACCAGAACGCCAAAGGCGAAAAATCAGAAGAAAAACCGAGGTGTGGTTTGTGCGGAAAAAGGGGGAAGCTGACGAAGACCGAATGTTGCGGTCAATGGATCTGCGATGATGAGGATAAATATG
>CAKZKY010000033.1 GCA_937124575.1 uncultured Pseudomonadota bacterium
ATTTTCTTTAACATCCATTGATTTTGAATCCGGTCATGATCAGGGTTTGAAAAAACCTTCCCTAATCTATTTATATTGTTGTGGATCTGTTGTCGGCATAAGTCACTGAAACAACTTCCGGAAAAATGTTTAAACTTAATGAGGGGATAACGTCTATACCTATTTCTCTATCAGGCTACCGATGGATGGTGGCGGATGAACCTAAAGGGATTTCGAAAAACTGGCCTTTATGGGAAAATCGAACATACTTAGAAGAAATCTCATCTACCCTCACGCCTTCGATGATTGTCCCTTCGGTAACAATGGTGTCATTAACTGAGGCAAGGCGTTTGGCAGGGTCTTTATCGTAAGAGATCATCGTTAGCCTAAGCGACACAGGAGTGGGAGCAGGTCTTTCCGTAATGGGGGCAGGTCTTTCTTGTATGGGTTCAATAGGTGCTTTTTTCTTCTCAGGAACGAGGGGCACCTCTTCCGGGACAACATCCTGTTTTGCCTTTTTAGGGCTCGACGGGATACTCTCTTCGGTCTGTTTCTTGATTTTTGGCGCCTCCTGGCGAATCTCTTCTCTTGACTCCTTAACCAATTCAGTTGGTTTGGGCTCAGGTAAAATCTTCTCACCGGTTGAAGGAGGGCCTTCGGTTGAAATTGATGGTGGTGGTAAAGCGGGTGGTGATTTCGATAGGGTGGGAGACTCCGTACTGATGAAGTAGGTGAAGACCGCTGTGACAATGGCAGTGAGGAGGACGATGATGACGTAAAGCGGCATTCTGCTTCTAAGATGAGACTGATCGGTCCTTAGAATTTCGGAAGCGATGTTGCTCACCCGGCGCCTGCGAGAGGATCGTTCGCGATCCAGTTTTTTCATGGCATCGAGGATAAGGCTCATTCTACCACCTTAAATTCTGGCGCTTCGAAACGAGGGGAGGAACGATATAAAAGCATGAGTGTTTGACCGCCGACGATACCGTCCTGATCAATCCCTTTTAAGGCTTGGAATTTCTTGACAGCATATATCGTATAGTCATCAAGCAACCCGGTGGCAGGTCCATCGAAAACTCCTGCCTCTTTGAGAAGCCACTGAAGCTGTTTGACAGCACCGACCACGGCTTCGGGCGATAATCTTGGCAGAATCCTAAGCGGATCTCTCCAAGGAATGAAACTTCGGCCAGACCAATTCTTTTCAAGCTCTGCAAACGTGATGGAATCTTTCCCTCCGATGGGTGGATCGATACGAATCTGCTTTCCCTCGACCCCCACCATTGCAATGAAGCGCTTTCCCGGAAGGTCTGGAAAGTTCAGTTCGAGCACAGCAGGGTGATGGAGGCGAAGCAAAGCGCCCAGATTTCCATAAAATCGATAGAGGCGGAGATTTCGGGTCAGAGCTACACGCTCCATCTCCCTGAATTGGCCCAAATTAACTTTTTCGTTAACCGGTTCAACCTTCCAGAGGCTGGTTAGGACATTAAAGGCCCTTCGCGCACTTTCTGATTCCGAAATCTCCCTGAATTCAGTCTCCATGGCACGGATGAGAGAAGGTTCTCCAACCTTGGCAGGCTCTATCTTAGGTTCTTCAACAAATGAGTCGATAAGGGGGGGAGCATCGAGCTGGTGGATGGGCCGCCGCTCCGTGAAATAGATGTCCGCCACAAAAAGGGCCAAAAGGATAGCAACTGCTGTGGCGATAATCAGACGACCTCTCTTTGGATAGGGCATCTGACTCTGAATGAGGTCTTTGATTCCGGAGGCGGCGATTCGCGAATTGATCTTCATGGTGTCTTTGGTGTAACCAGCCAGTAAGGTCCGATCACAGGCCACATTGATGAGCCTTGGTAACCCTCTGGAATACTTATATATTTCTCGCAGGGCCCCCTTGGAAAAGACGACTCCCTTGCCTCCTCCGGCCACTTCAAGTCGGTGGTTGATATAGGCAACAGTATCTTCAAAATCCAACGGTTTCAGATGGTGCCTCACGGTGATGCGCTGATTGAGTTGGCGCATCTCCTTTCGCTCAAGGATATTGATAAATTCAGGCTGCCCCGCCAGGATGATCTGTATCAGTTTGTCTCGATCTGTCTCAAGGTTTGAGATGAGCCGGATCTGCTCAAGCACGGGGGGCTCAAGATCTTGCGCTTCATCAATGACCAGAACGACTGTTCGATCCTCAGCATTCTGCTGGAGAAGAAAAAGGTTCAAGGCATCCAATGGGCTTGCATCGTTGGGGATCGTTGAAATACCAAATTCACGGTTTATGCTTTGGATCAGCTCCGAAGGTGAGAGAAAAGGGTTAAAAATTAAGGCGGTTCGGTGATGATCCGAATCCAATTGGCTAAGCAACGAACGTAAGACCGTGGTCTTCCCGGAGCCCACCTCCCCGGTCAGGGCAATAAATCCAACACGATTATTAATCCCATACAGAAGATGCGCAAAGGCCTCCTTGTGATTCTTGCTTAAGAATATAAAGCGAGGGTCCGGAGTTAAGTTAAAAGGTTTTTCTTGAAAACCGTAAAATTCAAGATACATCCGAAAATACCCTCAGATACGTTTCTTTGTCAGAATAAAATAAACCTTTTACTTTAAGTGACAGGAGAGCCAGCCGGAGATTTATTCATATCATTTTTTGAAACTTTTTAAAAGTCAAACGGAAAGAGGCTAAATGAGTAACCCCTTAGTTACGGTATTAAAGTTTCTGGTAAAGATGTAACTCAGGCTTCAGCCCTGAGTTATCAGCCCTAAAGGGCTGGTTTACGAATCATCGTACCATTGTCTCCCCCTCAACCGAAGGGTTACCTAAATGAGGTATTCGGTGATGTTGATTCCATATTCATTCGGATCAAGTGTCTTCACGATCTCCAATTTATATTGACTGGTGGCCTCATCTTTTTCCGTGAGGTCCACCACTTTCCCTTTCAAATACTGTCCATCTTGTTGAACGAGGAGGTTCACTTTGGGCCGGTCAATAAACTCACCCTCTTCCTGGGTTTGAACGACAATGCCCATTTCGTTCGTGTTCAATAGAACAAGTGCCCCTAACGGGAAGATGCCAACCATATTGATAAAGACCTTCACCAGGAGAGGGTCAAAATCCTTTCCGCTACGCTCCATCATCAGCATTAAAATCTTCTCTGAGACATAGGGGAATTGGTGGTAGACCCGCGGCCTGCCCAGAGCATCATAGAAATCGGCGATAGCAATGATTCTTCCGAAGAGGGACAATGGTCTCTTTCTAATCATTCTGGGATAGCCGCTCAGATCATATTTGAGATGGTGTTCGAAGGCGCCTATAATCATCCGAGTGGATAGGTCCCCCCACTCCTTCATCTTCATGACGATCTCTGACCCAACAATCGGATGGGTTCGCATCACTTCCCATTCCTCTGGGTCCAACTTTTCGGTCTTATTCAAAATCTCCTTCGAAATTCGCATCTTACCGATATCATGAAATAGCCCGGCCATCCCCAGTTGAAAGAGATGCCTCTTGGGAATACCAATTCTCTGGCCGATAGCAATGGCGTAGATGGCCACGTTAACGGAGTGGTTAAAGGTGTACTCATCATAATTTTTTATGTTAGCCAACCCCAGGAGGATCGAATCGTCCTGGGCGATCAAATTGACCGCATTCTGCATGAACCGCTTGGCCTTCCGGATATTGACCAGTTTCTGGTTCTTCACGTTCTCCATCACCTCTTTGACCAGGCTGATCGACTTAAAATAGAACTCCTTGCATCGTTTTTTCTGATCTTCGGAATCGAAATAGATCTCCTCATCCTTGAAAGATTCCAGCTTCTCTACATGGATATCCGGAAGGTTCCTCAATTCAAGTTGTTGATTCGCATAGAGGTAATTGCTCTCGTTATTTTCTGGCAACCCTGCAAGTAAAAAAATGAACTCCTTGAGATCTTCTTTCTTGATCTCCCCTGAAAATTCGATCTCTCCGATCCACCGTTTCTTCAACTCATTCATTAACCCCTTAAAGATGGGATAATTGTCTGCCCTGATTTGGATCTTCGCATTGTTCAAAAAGCAGTTGTTAGAAACAATCTTGAATGAGAGGTTGCCCTCTGATTTGATCGCCGAGTTGATTGTCTGGAGGCAGCCCTGGGCATATTGATCTATAATGACATTGTTCCGATCGTAGATCGCTGTCCCCTTGAGGAAGCGGTAGACCTTGGTAACAAACTCTGTCCCCATTTGGGTCGCAAAATCATCATGTGTAGAAAGGTGCTTTTCCTGAATCAACTCTCTATTCCTTTGTTAAGCCTGTTTTTAATGCCTGCTGACAGGCGTTTCGAATCATCTCATCTTTTGAATTCTTGCCTCTCTCCAGAATGGCTCTTGCTTCGGACGTCCCAATCATGGCCAGCGCATGCGCTGCCCCTGACCGAACCTCGTTTCTTTTACCGGCTCCAAAGAGACTCTTACCCTCTAACATCTGCTGAAGCACCGGAAGGGCCTCATTGGAGCCTACCATGCCAACGGCATTGAGAAAGGCTTTCATCTCGTCAGGTTCCTTCTTATAAAAATCCTTTGACTGCACCACTTCAAGAAGGGCCTTTAGACCGATATGCTTCCCGATTCTTCCGAGATGGATCGCAGAGATGGTTCGAATTCTGGAATCCCTGTCACCCAGGGCTTTAATCAGTAATGAGACCGCTCTCGGGCCACCCACCATACCCAATGCTTGAACCGCCTCGCGTCTCACTCGGAATTCCTCACGATTGAGACCCTTCTGAATATGCGAAAGCGCTTTCTCTTCTCCGATCCGGCCAAGAATATAGATGATATTTCGAACAAGGTACCATCGGTAGTCGTCGATGAAAGGGGTGAAGAATTCAATTGTATTCTTGCCAATCACGGCAAGGGCGTCACAGATGACTCTCCGGGTTTTTGAACTCTTCAGTTCTCCCAATAATTTAATAAGCGGTTTAATGGAGTTCTGTTTAAGAAGAATGAGATAGGCATGGACATCCTCTAACCGGATTCCGCTTTCTCGGTCAAGAATCTGGCCAATCCTTTCAACCCTCTCCTCTTCTCCAGCATTCTCAATCATCTTATGAATGGCTTCGGCCTGCCAGTCCTTCAGGTCACAGGTCTCGATGAGGTGATAGAGCCGCTTCAACAGATCGCTTGCCCTCTGAAACTGCCCAAGCGTGAGAAGACCGTCTAACATCTTCGTTAAGAGATTGATACAATCCTGGTAGGGCTCTTGTTCGTTTTCGAGCACTAAAATCTCAAATAGGATTTCAATGGCATTGAAGACAACGGTGGGGTCAGTCTCCTTCTCGACCTCGATTCTCAAACGTTCTAACTCCTCGGAGGTGAGAAAATAGACATTTCGGTCTCTGATAGGTGCTTCCCTAATCGTCTTAGCCAGAAGCTTGTCAAGATCGGCCTCTCCCTCTTCCAAGATGTCCACCTGAACATTATAGGCAAGGGGTTTATTGATAAGATTGCTTCTGAACTGATCCATATTTTCAGGGATGAAAACGGGACTCTCTTCAAGGAACTCATCCGTCGCAAGATAACTGATGTGAACAAAATCCTTCTCCCAGAGCAGGGTGACGACATCATCTTCCATCTGATTAATGCTCTCACTCCCACGGATCACATCCAGCAACTCCTGAATCTCCCACTCTTCCACTCCCCTAATAAACCGGAGCTCCTTGAGCCCATCTTTGTAAAGGGAAAAAGCGAGGCTTGACTTGGGATCCCTATTTTCGTAAAAGACGTTCTCTTTAAAAGAGAGCGAAAACTCATCAATCCGTAAAACAAAGGAGGGATATTTATCTAAAAAAGATTGAAATTTCTTGAAGAGCTGGTCTCTAAACCCTTTGGTTGCAGGATTGTCGGGCGGATAAAATCGGATGGCCTTAATCGTCTTAAGGAAATGAACGGTCAACTCCCTGGCAAGGATAAGCTCCTCATCCTTTTCGATCCCTGTAACCAGGGGAATCTCTTCGATCAGGTCGAGCGGTCTCTTCTCCAGGGAGGTTTCTTCGGGCATAGAGTCCTGATGTGTAGATTTATTTCCAATATATATTTATTGTCTTTGCCAACTATTGTCAATATTCTCTTGTGAGATTTCTGAAAAACTGCTTATCGTCGCTTAATCAGAGATTCCTGACCTTTCTCAGGGCTCTCCTTATGAGGGTTGAAAAGCCGTTTCAGGTTCTCACCATTCCTCTCCGATGAAAGGTCTTGATCCGTTTCTAAAGAAGTGATATGGAATCAAATATGGCCTCCTTACCAACCAACCGGAATAAGGGAACTCTCTATGTCGTCTCCACCCCCATAGGAAACCTTGAGGACATCACCCTGAGGGCACTCCGGATACTAAAGGAGGTGGATTTAATTGCCGTAGAGGATACCCGACGTACCCTGCTCCTTCTCAAACACTTCGGGATACAGACCCCCCTCACCAGTTACTTCGAAGGAAACGAGGAGAAGAAAAAAGAGTACCTTCTCGGCAGGTTGGTTGAGGGGGAACGGGTGGCTCTTGTCTCCGATGCCGGTACGCCTGGGATATCCGATCCAGGATACCGTCTCATCACATTGGCCATTAAAAACGAAATTCCGGTCATCCCGATTCCAGGCCCCTCTGCGGCCATTACGGCCCTCAGTGTTTCAGGTCTTCCCACAGATGCCTTTCTCTTCAAAGGCTTTCTCCCCAATAAAACGAAGAAGCGAAGAGATCTATTAAAACAGTTAGAAGAAGTGAAGGAGACCCTCGTCTTCTATGAATCTCCCCATCGCCTCGCTGAAACCCTTAAGGACATTTTCGAGGTTCTCGGAGACAGGGAGATCGTCTTCACAAGGGAATTGACCAAAATGTACGAGGAGGTTTTAAGAGGAAAGGTGAGTGAGGTTCTGAATCAAATTAAAGAAAGAAGATTGAAGGGGGAGATCACGCTCGTCGTCTCCGGAAAACCCCGCAAAAGGATTGATTAATGCCAAAAGGGCCGGGTAAAGACGACCAGGACTGTAAAAATCTCCAGACGGCCGACCATCATTAAAAAAGAGAGGGTCCATTTTGCCAGAACCGGCAGATGGGCATAATTCTCCACTGGACCCACCGCACCAATCCCTGGACCCACATTGCCGAGAGTGGCAGCCACCGCACCGATCGAAGTATCAATGTCCAAACCGAGACCGGTCATGGCCATCACGCCTAAAAAGAAGATCAGGATATACATGGCGATGAATCCAATGATATTCAAGACCAAACCCTCTGGAACAGCCCTCTCTCCCATCCGGATCGGGAAGATTCCATGGGGGTGAAAGAGCTTCTTCAATTCAGACCCCATAAATTTAAAGGCGACCAGAATCCTCACATTCTTCATTCCCCCGCCGGTCGAACTGGTACAGCCTCCGAAGAGCATCAATGCAAGAAGGATGATCTGGGTGACAAAGGGCCACTGTTCATAGTCGTGAGTGACAAAACCCGTCGTCGTCACGATTGAAACCGTTTGAAAGAGTGTGCTCCTGAAAAATTCTTCTGAAAAGGCATCTCCCTTTGCAAGACGCGAGATCATGATCAGGCCCACAGCCAACGCATTGATGAAGAGGAAGAACCGGAACTCGGGATTCGAAAAATAGTGCTGGGGTCTTCCTCGGAGGGCCCAGTAGTGGAGAGAGAAATTGACCCCTGCAATAAACATAAAAACGATGACCACATAGTGAATATAAGGAGAAGGATAGGCTGCAATGCTCGCATTGGTTGGGGTAAACCCACCCGTTGCCAATGTCCCGAAGGTCACACAGATAGCATCGAAGAGATCGAGTCCGCCTAACATCAGAAGAATCACCTCGGCCACGGTGAAGAGAAGATAGACCGCCCAGAGGATCTTGGCGGTCTCGCTGATACGGGGTGAGATCCTGTCTTTGATCGGACCTGGGACTTCGGCTTTGAAGAGCTGAACGCCTCCAACACCCAGGAAGGGAAGAACAGCCACTGCAAGAGCGATCACACCCATGCCTCCTAACCACTGCGTCATGTTTCGCCAGAGCAGCAGACTCTTCGGAAGGACCTCAATATCAACGAGAATCGTGGCTCCTGTTGTGGTGAATCCGGACATCGTTTCAAAGAAGGCATCTGTCAGATTTGGGATATGACCGGAGGCCAAAAACGGGATAGACCCAAAAAAGGAGAAGGTGACCCAACTTAAGGTAACCGTAAGAAAAGCCTCTCGGATCTGGAGTTCAACCGGCTTCTTGATGAGGCGCCGAAGAACCAGACTCAGCAGACCCATCCCAATCATCTCACCGATATAGATGAAAAAGAGTCCATCTCTATAATAGAGTGAGAATCCCAATGGAAAGAGGAGAAACCCGCTGAGTAGAAGCCAGAGGCTGGATAAGGTGTAGATGATATTTGAAAGTTTCAATGTCCTATTCCATTAAGAATCGCAACGTTGATCATTTCGATTGGGGTCTATGAAAATCTTTTATCGATGGCTGAAATAGCCTTGGGGAGTGCAAAGACAATCACCTTATCTCCAGGTTCAAGGCTGCTCTTCCCGTGTGGAATAAAGACCTCGCCTTTTCGAACGACCGCTGCAACCAGAGAACCCTTTGGTAACCCTAAATCTTTGAGCGGCTTTCCAATCACCCGACTCGATCTTGTCACTTCAAACTCAATGGCTTCGGCATCAATCCCGTGAAAGGTGGCCGCAGAGAGAATGGTTCCCCTCCGAATAAAACGCAAAATGGCGCTTGCCGTTGAGAGCCGCACATTGACCGTTGAATCGATCCCGATGACAGGCAAAAGCGGAATATAGGTCGGCTTATTGACCAGGGCAATCGTCTTATGAATTCCAAGATGTTTTGCGAGCAGGCAGGAGAGGATATTGTTCTCATCATCGGAGGTGACCGCAATGAAGGCGTCCATATTGAGAAGACCCTCTCTGGCGAGAGTATCAATCTCGGTGCCGTCCGCCTGATAGACAGCGGTTCTTTTAAGCCTGGAAGCGATCTTCACCGACTTTTCCCGATTCGACTCGACCAAGATCACTTCGATCTGTCGTTCCAATTTTTCTGCTAACCCCCGACCGATCTTGCCTCCCCCCAAGATCATGATCCTTTCGAGTTTCTGGTCTGTCTTTCCAGTGAGGGAGAGGACATGGGAGAGGCTCTCCCTCTTGGCGATCACAAAGATCTGGTCGTTTTTGCTGAAGTAGTCCTCGCCTGTAGGGATGATCGTCTTCTCTCCTTTCAACATGGCAACCACCCGAATATTTCCCCTCTCCTCCTCGCTTCCAATCTCTTTGAGCGGTCTATTTAAATTGGGACAGCGATCATCCAGTTTCAACCCAACGACCATTATCTTACCATCTTCGAACTCGATCACTTCTGAGGCAGAAGCTCGCATGAGGAGCCGAGTGATCTCTTCGATCACCTCCTCTTCAGGATGGATGAAGAGATCCACGCCGAGATCTTCGGGCTTGAGGATGGACGATTTTTCGTAGTAATCCGGATTTCGCACCCTGGCAATTTTACGCTTCACTCCCATTTTGGAAGCGATCATACAGGCGATCAAATTGATTTCGTCCACGCCAGAGGCCGCAATGAGCATGTCCGCTGAATCGAGACCAGCCTCTTTGAGAACACCCTGGCTTGAAGCATTCCCCTCAATAACAGCGACATCGAGCGCCTCCTGGGCATGAGCACACTTCTCGGGATCGTTGTCAATGATAACCAGATCGTGCTTCTCAAGGGAGAGCCTCTGAGCGAGATAGAAACCCACCTCTCCGGCTCCAATAATGACAATCTTCATCGTTCTTCCAATCGCCTCATTTAATCTTCTGGATGTCCTCCTCCTTGCCTATGACGACCAGAACATCACTATCCTTGATCACAAAATCGGCACGGGGAACCATGATGATACGCTCCGGAAGTACCTCCCGAATGGCAATCACCTCAATATGATATCGGCTCCTCAGATGGAGTTCGCCAATCGCCTTCCCCATAAAACTGGGAGGTGGAACCAGCTCACAGATCGTATAATCTTCGGAGAGGGGAATATAGTCGAGCACATTGGGCGTGATCAGGCTTCTGGCGACTTTGTCCGCCATCTCCTTTTCCGGGATGATCACTTCGGTCGCCCCCACCTTTTCAAGGACACGCTTATGATCCTCATCCGGAACTTTGACAATAATCTTCTTCACCTTCATCTCTTTGAGGTGAAGGGTGAGCAGGGTTGCCGCAGCCAGATCCTCCCCAAATGAGACGATGACCACATCGTCCTCTTGCAGGCCGATCGATTCCATCACCTCTTTATCGGTTCCATCGGCCAAGATGGCCTGGGTAGAAAAATCTTTGATCTTCTGTATGACCTCTTTATCTTTATCAATGGCAACCACCTCCAGGCCATTCTCATAGAGGTCTTTGGCGATATTGAAACCGAAAATCCCAAGTCCGATCACCACCACCCGTTTCATCTGCTCTCTCCTTATGGTTCCTTTGCGTTTTTTACTCCGCAATCCGAATTCCGAAATCTGCAATCGTTTTATCCCACCATCACTCCCTCTTCGGCATAGGTGAAGCCTTTCTTCCCTCTGCTTCTTGAAAGGGAATACGCAAGCGTCAAAGGCCCTACCCTTCCCGCAAACATCATCACAATGATGGCCAGCTTTTGAATATCATTCAGCCTGGCCGTAGTTCCCATGGATAACCCCACCGTACCAAAGGCAGAGACCGTTTCAAAAAGATACTCGACAAAATGGTGTCGGCTCTGTAGAGCTGGAAGATCCCATTCTCCTGTGATCAGAAGAATGGATGTGATGATCGAGATGGAAAAGGCAGA
>CAKZKY010000034.1 GCA_937124575.1 uncultured Pseudomonadota bacterium
AAAAGTAGCAAAAAGAAAGAAAGCTACGACGACTAACCTTTAACCTAGATCACACACTGTGATCATTATACCAGGAGAACGAAATGAGAAAAATGGTATGGATGATCCTGTTAGGAATGTTTTTTCTCCCTTCTTTAACCTTAGCCCACCATGGCGGAGTGAGTCTTGCCTTAGGTCCGGGAAGCCCGATTGAGACGAACTCGCCCCTGACCCTTCCTCAGGGATCTTTTGTCCTATCTTCGCGATTTGAGCACGTCGAATGGAAGAAAAGAAACTTTGCTGAACCGACCAATAAGGATTCCTTCACCTTTTTCAATGTCGGCCTGTCTTACGGAATCACCCCCTACCTTACAGGAAGTCTTTTCCTTCCCTATAATATTAAAAGGCAGGATGACCTGGGCTCTACCAAAGGGATCGGTGATGTGAAGTTACTATTTAACCTTGGGCTAAACTATGATCCCTCGATTAAGGGAATACGGCTCAATTCGGCACAGGATACAGCCATCACAATGGAGGGGGGAAAGAAGACTTATCTATCGGTTTTTGGTGGGACCACCCTTCCCATAGGAAAAAATCGAAAAGAGCTTGGAGGAGAGATTGACCCAGGCATGCAACCCGGTTTCGGAAGCCCCTCTTACACCATTGGCATTTCCGCAACCAGGCAGATCATTGGAGCCTTGACCCTTGCGGCCGATACCTCTTATGATCTCTTTACGAGGAAGGACCGCTTCAAATTCGGAAATGAGTGGCGAGCCAATCTCGCCGGAATCTATGAACTTTATGGGAAACCGGAAGACCTGATTTCGAAAATCGACGGGATTCTGGAATTGAATCTCCTTAATATTGCCAGAGATGAAGAAGGGAAAGAAAAACAGAGAGCTACCGGAGGAACGATCCTCTATCTCTCTCCGGGGATGCGATTCTCTTTTTCAAGGCCATTGAATGGGAGTCTCGGACTGATGTTAAAATTTCCAACCCTGAAGAGCCTCAACGAAAAGAGCGAACAGCAAGGGGCCGAAGGGCTTGAAAAAGTCAGAGCCATTGTCACACTTTCTTTCTATTTTTAAGCGATAACATTTGATGAGAGATCAAATCCCTCCTTATTTGTTGAGTCACCCTTCACAAAATTTCTTAGGCTTTCAGGGAAAGGGGGTTAAAACCCCTTTCCTTGAAAGAGGCCTCCATCGTCTTGCCGAAATAATCAAAATAGCCTATTCCCAGTGGGAATTCGCTTCCAGGGAGGGTTTCTTTCAAAAGCTCGATGCACGCATAAAAATCCTCTTCCTCATTTTTTTTATCGTCATCGTTAGCCTTAAAAAGGATATTGGTTCTGAGCTTCTGATTGGAATGTTCATTCTCTTTTTGATGCTTCTCTCCCGCCTGGATATTCTTGGCCTTTATCGAAGAGCCCTCCTGCTGGGCCTGATCTTTGGTTTCCTGATGGCCCTTCCATCGGCCCTAAACCTCTTTCGAGAGGGAGAGGTCATCTTCACGTTTCTACAGCTTTCAAAACCCTACTCGCTCTGGTTCTATGCCATCCCTGAACGAATCGGAGTGACCAAGGAGGGAATATATGGAACAGTCATGCTCACACTTCGGGTCATCAATTCCCTATCCATCACCTTTTTAGTTCTTTATACGACCTCATTTGCTGACATCGTAAAGGCCCTTAAGGTTTTCAGGCTTCCAGATCCCTTTCTCATTATTCTTACTCTCGCCTATAAATACCTCTTCCTATTTGCGAGGACCGTGGAGGAGGTGCATCTTGCCAAAAAGAGCAGGCTACTTAAAGAATTGCCTCCCAATCTGGCAAGGCAATGGATCGCAGGGAGGATTGCCTTTGTTTTCAGAAAGACACAATCAAAGGCAGAAGAAGTTTTTAAGGCCATGCTCTGCAGGGGGTTTTCTGACTCAACCAAAATTCATAAAACCGGAAAGCTTGGACAACGGAACTGGGTTGCAGGAACTGTTTTTCTTCTTGTCGGTTGCCTGTTTCTATGGATTTGAAGAAATCTGAGGAATGAAACATGGAGAAGATCATTCGTCTCGAAAATATCTGCTACCATTATTATGACACGATATCAGCCCTTGCAGATATCAGTCTTGAGATTAAGGGAGGCGAACGCTTCGCAATCATCGGCGCCAATGGGACTGGAAAGACCACCCTTTTGCAGATCATCAATGGCCTCATCTTCCCTGATAGCGGGAGACTCTTCTTCAAGGGAAATGAGGTTCTTAAGCAGACCCTGAAAGACAGGGGATTTCTCCGTTTTTTTCGTCAGAGCGTGGGATATGTTTTTCAGGATTCCGATGTCCAGCTCTTCTGTCCAACCGTTCTGGATGAACTTCTCTATGGTCCCTTACAGCTTGAGATCAGTGAGAAAGAGGCCATGGACAGGGCTTTTGAGATCATGAAGATGCTTAAGATTGAGCATCTAAAAGAGAGGCCCACCTACATGCTCTCTGGAGGAGAGAAGAAGAAAGTCGCCATTGGTTCCATCCTGACCATGAATCCGGAAGTCCTGCTTCTGGACGAACCCACGAATGGGCTTGATCCGAAGACACAATGTTTTCTCGTGGAACTCATGCTCGCTTTAAATGAAGCGGGGAAAACCCTGGTCTTGGCTACCCATGACCTTTCTTTGGTGGATGAACTTCAGGCCACTGTTGCCGTTCTTTCCGAAGAACACCGGATCGAAAAGACAGGAAGGGCAACTGAAATATTAAAAGACGAAGACCTTCTGCTTCGGGTAAACCTAATCCACGAGCACATCCACCGCCATGGTGAAATGACCCACCGGCACATCCATTCACACTACCTTTTTCACCGACATGATCATGATTAGATAAGTTAGGACGACCTCTTTCAGTCAGGGGCTGCTCTCTGGTCAAAATCAACCGTTGATTTTCAACCCTCTTTTGTGCCACGATGGAAATCGATGAATCGAAATGAGATCCATGGCTATCTCTATATTCTGATCGGATCAACGCTCTGGGGGGTATCGAGTGTGATCGCAAAGGCCCTTTTTAACGTCGGGCTCCCTCCAGAGGAACTCATTCTCGTCCGACTTATCTTTGCCACACTTATCCTTCTCGCCATATTACTGATCTATGACCGTAAACGGATATTCATCTCCTATAAAGACCTGCCTTACTTCTTCATCCTCGGAGGTGTGGGGGTCACAGGAATGCAATTTTTCTATTACTATACGATCAGCAAAATCCACGTTGGCCCTGCAATCCTCCTCCAATATCTTCAGCCGGTCTGGGTCTCTCTATTTGCCTTCTGTTTTCAGAAAGAACCTCTCTCCTGGGTAAAGCTCGGGGCTTTACTTCTTGCAGTGGCGGGATGCTATTTGGTGGTTGGTGGCTACCAGTTCGATCTTCTGCGTCTCAATCAGATTGGAATTGCAAGCGGCCTGATCGCCTCTTTCTTCTTTACCTTCTACGCCCTTTACGGAGAGAAGGGGCTCAAGACATATGACCCTTGGACGCTCATCCTTTATGGATTCGGAGTTAGCGCTCTGTGTTATATGATCTTCACCTCCCCTATGAAGATCCTCCGAGACGGCCATTCTTTAAAGGTCTGGATCGCTTTTATCTATATTGCCATCTTCTCAACCTTGATTCCTTTTGGGTTCTATTTCAAGGGGATGGAACGGATCCGGGCAACCCGGGCAAGTATCACGTCGACCTGGGAACCGGTGGTGGCAGGGGGGGCTGCCTATCTGGTCCTGGGCGAAGTCCTCTATCCACTGCAGGTCCTGGGTGGGGTGGGGGTGATTGCAGCCGTCATCCTCCTTCAGTTAGCACGAGAAAAGATCGCTCCTTCCACGCCTCTCGAGACGCGTCAAAAGGGATGAGATGTTTGTCAAACTGCTTGCTGACTTCACAGTCCTGATTCACTTCTTGTGGATCGTCTTCCTTTTTGTTGGGGGCCTATGGGGAAGGCGAAAAAGGCTCTTTAAAATATTCCATCTCTCTGGCCTTGCCTTTGCGCTCATCATCCAGTTATTCGATTGGTATTGCCCTCTCACCCATCTTGAAGTTTGGTTGAGGGCGAAGCATCATCCGAATCTCACCTATACCGGCTCATTCATCATCTACTATATCGAGCGGATCATCTATCTGGAGATTTCCCGAACGCTCGTCCTCCTCTTCACCATCCTGCTCATGTGTTTCAATATCTGGATATATCTCCGAAAATAGGTGAAAATAAGTACC
>CAKZKY010000035.1 GCA_937124575.1 uncultured Pseudomonadota bacterium
CCAAAGGAGCGATGATCAGCCATAAAGGATTGGTAGCTATTGCCCAAGCATGGCGAGACGTTGACCATTGGTCTCCGAATGATCTCTATGTCTCCTTTATTCCTCCAGGATGGATTGCTGAACAGGCAGTAGGTGTCGCAGGGCAATTGGTTTCAGGCATGGAGGTCAACTTCCCAGAAGAACCAGAAACCGTGCAGGAGAACATCCGTGAAATCGGACCTACGATTCTCTTCTTTGCGCCACGGCTGTGGGAAAATATTAACAGGATGATCCAAGCTAAGATTACCGACACTTCGGCTTTTCGAAGATGGATTTACCATCTCCTTCTACCCGTGGGATATAAAACAGCACAACATCGTTCCTCCCAAAAAAGACTGGGGCTGATCTTTAAGATCCTTTATCAGGTTGCCCATTGGATTCTTTTCCGTCCCCTTAAGGATCGGATGGGGCTCTCTCAGATTCGATGTGCCTATACCGCAGGAAGCGCGGTTAGTCCGGACATCCTCAACTACTTTCAGGCAATCGGAGTAAACATCAAACAGGTCTATGGTGGATCGGAACAGGGATTGGTTACCATCCATCTCGATGGCCAGATCAAATATGAGACCTGTGGCCCACCCATGCCAGGCGTGGAGGTTCGGCTCTCCCCAGAAGGCGAGATCATGGTGAAGGGAGAAAACATCTTTTCGGGTTACTATAAGAATCCCGAAGCCACCCGGGAGAAAATCCGAGAAGGTTGGTATTATACGGGCGACTTTGGTTACATTGACGAAGACCACCATCTCGTTGTCATCGATCGAATGGAGGATCTAAAAGAGTTAAAAGGGGGGCGAAAATTCTCGCCGCAGTTTGCGGAAATTCGTCTGAGATTCTGTCCCTCAATCAAGGATGCCTTGGTGTTCGGAGGTGAAGACAAAGATTATGTCACCGCCATTATCAATATTGATCTTGACAATGTAGGCCGCTGGGCCGAAGCTAATCGGATCCCCTACACCACCTTCACCGACCTCTCGCAGAAACCCGAAGTAATCGAATTGATCAAAAAGGATATTCAACGGATTAATAAATTTCTTCCAGAATGGTCAAGGATCAAAAAATTTGTCAACCTGCACAAGGAATTCGATGCCGATGAGTCGGAACTGACGCGAACTCGAAAATTGCGAAGGACATTCGTTGAAAACCGTTACAGCGACCTGATCGCTGCTCTTTATGGAAACGATCGGGAGTATAATGTAGAAGCCTCTGTTACCTATCGGGATGGGAGAAGAGGAGTGATCCGGACATCCATTCATATCAATCCTGTGGAGGAAACCCATTGAAGGAATTTCTCCAGCTTGCCATTCCGGGTCTAATGGTGGGCAGCCTCTATGCCCTGGTAGCGGCTGCAATCGTCTTGGTCTATAAATCGACCCGTGTGGTCAGTTTGGCTCACGGCCAACTCCTGGCTTTTGGTGGGCTCTTCTTCTGGATTGGCCTCGTCGTCTTAAAACTACCTCTTCTCATCAGTATTCTCCTGACAATCGTCTGTTCGGTTCTGATGGCCTGGCTTGTGGAGCGGATCACTTTGCGGCCCCTCATCGGTCAACCACTCATCTCAGCATTTCTGATGACCTTTGCCATTTTCATGGCTTTGGATGGTGTCTTCCAACTCATCCTCAAAGGCGAATCAAAGACCTATGCCACCCTTCTATCCCTTGGCGAGTTCCAAATATTGGGGGTGCCCATTCGGGTCGTGCAGTTAATCAGTTTTATTGTGGTTCTATTGGTTTTCCTCTCTCTGGCTCTCTTCTTTCGATTCACAAAAACAGGTCTTGGCATGCGAGCAACCGCAGAAGATCATCAGCTCTCTCAGAGTACTGGAATCAATGTCAGAAAGATCTTCTCGCTCATCTGGATCATCTCTGCGATCGTTTCGTCAATTGCTGGGATGGGAACCGCCTATGTGATGGATATTCACTTTCCCCTTCCCTATATTGGCATCAAGGGGTTGATCGTTGCCCTTTTCGGAGGACTCGATTCTCTACCCGGTGCCCTTCTGGCTGGACTCATCTTAGGTGTGGTTGAAAATGTCTCTACAGGGTATCTCGATCCCCTTGTGGGGGGCGGTTTAAAAGATGTCGCTGCCTATGCATTACTTCTCATTATTTTATTGGTAAAACCCTACGGACTGTTTGGGTTGAAAAGAATCGAAAGAGTTTAACTCAGGAATAATGGAATGCTGGAATGATGGAATAATGACAAAAAACTATGTGAGGGACAACGAATCAATTTTTTATGTTTATCTTCGATAAATCCATTATTCCAATATTCCATTTTTCCACTATTCCAAATTTTTATTGGGGTTTAGGATGAGGCCGTGCGGAACGTTTGACGAGCGTTATAGTCAGGACATGGCGATCTTGAGGATCAAGAGGCATTGGGCGATCTTGATTGGAGCACTCCTCTTTCTCTACACCTTCCCGCTCTATGGGTCCTACTATTTTATCAGCCTTATGAACAGCCTCAGCATTACCATTATTATCGTGCTTGGCCTTCAACTGGTCAGCGGTTACTGCGGTCAGATCTCATTCGGCCAGGCAGCTTTCATGGCAATTGGTGCCTATACCTCGGCTATACTTACCGGAAAGTTTGGCATCTCTTTTTTTCTGGCCCTTCCGATCTCAGGGATCATTGCAGGTCTGCTCGGTTTGGGCGGAGGGGCTCCTTCCCTCCGGATCAAGGGGTTCTATCTTTCGATGGCAACGATTGCCATCCATTTTGTGGTGATGTGGCTCATCCTTCACCTCAAAATCACTGGAACAACACAAGGACTCCATCCGCCCCCACCACGAATCGCAGGATTTGAATTCGATAGCGATGAAAAGATCTACTATATCATCATCACAGTGATGTTTCTGATGACCTATGGGGCCCGAAATATCGTCCGAACCCGCGTGGGCCGGGCTTTTGTGGCCATTCGGGATAACGACCTTGCGGCAGAGGTCATGGGGATCGAACTCTACCGTTATAAATTGCTCGCCTTCTTCCTCTCCTGCTTCTATGCAGGAATTGCGGGCTCTCTATGGGCTCATTGGATCCAGATGGTCCATCCAGAACAATTTACCCTCCTTCACGCCTTAAATTATATTGGAATGATCATCATAGGAGGTGGGGGAAGCATTCCCGGCGTCTTCTTTGGCGTCCTCTTTCTGCGTCTCCTGAACGAAGGGGTCATGTTTGCCGCCCCCTTTCTGACGTCCCTCTTTCCCTGGATCGGAATTCATCCGGCAGCCTCAATGAGCGTCTCTGTATTTGGTATCGTTCTTATTCTCTTTCTGATCTTTGAGCCGAGAGGGCTTGCCCATCGGTGGGAAATCTTCAAAGCCTCCTATCGGCTCTACCCATTTTCACATTAAGCATGGAAGGAGGTGCTATGAAGAAGTTCAAATGTCAAAATTCAA
>CAKZKY010000036.1 GCA_937124575.1 uncultured Pseudomonadota bacterium
GATTAAAGGAAAGATGCACGCCTGTGGTCATGATGCCCATGTGGCGATCCTTCTTGGTGTAGCCAAATTCTTCTCCTCGATTCCCGAACAGGTGAAGGGGAATATTAAATGGATCTTTCAGCCCGCTGAAGAAGGTGGTGGAGGCGGAAGGATCATGGTGGAGGAAGGAGTCTTGGAGAATCCAAAGGTAGATGCCATCTTTGGCGCTCATGTTTATCCTCAGATTCCAATTGGAACTGTTGGCATTTGTGAACGAGAGGCGCTTGCAGCAGCCGATCGTTTTACCATCAAAGTGATGGGTAAGAGTGGCCATGCGGCCTCACCCCATTTGGCAAAGGATCCCATTCTTGCCGCAGGACATCTCATCACTCAGCTCCATTCCATCATCAGTCGAAATGTGAACCCTCTGGAGAGTGCGGTCATCACCATTGGTAAAGTTCAGGGAGGAACGGCTTTCAACATCATTCCAGATGAGGTGGAACTGTTGGGGACTTTAAGGACATTGATCTCGTCTTTAAGAGAAGCGCTCAAAGCGAGAATCGAAGAGGTGACCCGGGGCACAGCCCGCTCTTTTGGGATGGATTATCAATTCAATTTTGAGTATGGATACCCGGTCCTGGTCAATGATCCGGAGATGACCAGGCTGGTTGCCTCGGCCTGCGCAAAGGGGATTGGAGATGAGCATGTGAAAAATCTTGGACTTTCGCTGGGGGCTGAAGACTTCGCCTACTACCTTGAGAAGGCGCCCGGAAGTTTTTCCGTCTGGGAATCGGAAATGAAGCCAAAGGGATCGTTCATCCCTATCACAGCAGCCTTTTCGATATTGATGAGGACGTCCTGCCTTTTGGAGTGGAGATGTTTGTTCGAATCATTGACCAGTTTCTCGGATTGGAGCTTACGAAATGACCCAATCGAATAATGATACCTTCCTTTCTCAGGTGGGGCCAATCCTCTTTCTGGTTGGAATTTTCTTTGTCAACTTTCTTTCAAGAGTGATCCTATCTCCACTGATGCCCACGGTGGAGACAGACCTGGGGATTGGCCATGATGAAGCGGGGTCCTTCTTTTTCTTTACTACGCTGGGATATTGCCTCGGGTTGCTTTTCTCCGGTTTCGTCTCCTCCCGCCTCAAACACAGGGGTGCCATCATTTTATCCTCTTTTGCCGTGGGAGGATCTCTCCTGTTAATTAGTATGATCCGCCACCCTTTGGGGATTCGATTTGGTCTTTTGGTTTTGGGATTGGGAGCTGGATTCTACCTCCCCTCTGGAATTTCAACCTTAACCAGTTTAGTGAGTCAGCACCATTGGGGAAAAGCCATCGCTGTTCATGAACTTGCTCCCAATCTCGGTTTTATCTTTGCTCCTGTTCTTGTAGAGGTTCTCTTAGGGTGGTGTTCCTGGCAGGGGATATTGATGGTTGTCGGAGTTGCCTCCTTTGTGGCAGGGGCGACTTACTTTTTTTACGGAAAGGGAGGAGATTTTTCAGGACACCCACCCGATTTAAAAATAGTTAAGAGGATTCTGAAAGAGCCTTCTTTCCTCTTGATGATGTTCTTTTTCTCCCTGGGTGTTGGGGCAAGCTTCGGAGTCTATTCGATGATCCCTCTCTACCTGGTTTCAGAAAAAGGGATGGATCGGGGCTGGGCCAATACCATGCTTGCCTTATCGAGAGTTTCAACTTTGGGGACAGCTTTTATTGCCGGCTGGCTCACCGATCGCCTGGGTGTTCGAAAAACTTTGAAAATCGTCTTTTTAACTTGTGGCATTATGACCGCTCTGCTTGGAGTGGTGCCTGCCTCATACATTGCTTTGATTATTTTTCTTCAACCCGCTTTAGCGACGGCCTTTTTTCCTGCAGGGTTTGCAGCTCTCGGGAAGATAGGATCACCTCCGATGAAGAATGTTGCCGTCTCACTGACCGTGCCGATGGGGTTTCTCTTGGGAGGGGGAGCTTTTACCGCTGGTCTTGGTCTCGCGGGAGAGGCGGGGCTGTTTTATCTCGGATTCATCCTTTTTGGGGGGATAATTGCCGCAGGCGTCTTGTTAGTTCCCTATTTGAAGAAGGCTGAAGAGAAGAGATGATTTTTCACTCGAAGGTTATTCCATCATGCCCAAGGCTCTCTTAACCTTTTCGGGTTCCATAGAAACTTCTTGGTAAATTGACTCAACGGCCATTTCATTTAGTCGTTTAAAATCTTTCTCGACAGGCGTGATCAGAAGGCCTCCCATATCAATAACTCCCGGACTGATGACCACCCTCTCCTCCCCTGTTTTATAGAAAACATCAGGCCGGTGTTTTCGACGTTGGAAAATCAGAAGTCGGAAGGTTGTTCTGTCACGATAGCCGGCAATATTGATCATGGGTTCTTCATCTATGTCGAGAACTCTTTTGAGAGCAGCCAAATATCTTTTAAAAGCATCTTCCAGTGGAACCGATTCTTTTCCCTCAAGGAGGATGAGTTCACGCCAAAGGTCTCTGATACGGAAAAGCGAGACCCCCTCCTGTTTTTTTACCAGATAGCGTCTTTTTTCTTCCAATATTTCTTTCTCAATGGGCATCTGCCCTGAGGGGACAATTTGAAAATGAAGATGGTCTGGTGCAGAAGCGCCACATTTTGGTCCATTGTAAAGAACTATCCAAGCAGAGCCTAAGTGGATTGTGAGATGAAGGAATGTTGAGATATGTTCAGTGATAGACTGGTATCGATGTTCTAAATGAGAGAAGGTGAAATGCGAAGGGAAAATAGGCATAGGGTTGCAGAGGATCAAGAAATTGTCCTGATAGAGGATTCCTTTTTGAGATGGAGGGAGTTGATCCAGACAGAGAAAACAGGATTCCACGCTTCTATTTTTGTCATCCACATTAGCCGTACTGCTCCTCAGCCTTCCAGGATTATACTGAAGCCGAACGGAAAAGCCATTGCAGCACAGATGGCGCTCCTGAATCTGCTTGAACCATTCATAACCTTCTTGAAGCTTTGGCCATGTTTTTCTCTGCTCGCAGAGGAGGTTTAAACAGAGTTTTGGAAGGTCTTCTTCTCGCTTAAATACTCCAAGAATCTTTTCGTCGACAGGGGAATCCTGCCCCAATCTCTTGAATCCAATTCGATGGCTATTGGTTCTTTTTCCCATGGGTTACAACTAATTACCCTGATTCATTTTTTGTCGGGCGAGGATTTCCTCGGTGCGAACCTTATCTTTGAATGCATTCTTTTGATTTTCTTCTTCGAGGGTCAGCCCTGCATCTGTATTACCTGACCAGCGCCTGCAGAGATAGAGGCTTTCGTAGATTCGTCCGATTCGATATTCCCTACAGACATGTAATGCTGCGGCATAATCCTCACCATAACTCACATTGAGAAATCTGAGTTTACGCATGAGATGGGTATCATATGCTCTTGGAGCACCCAGGCCGTTGATGCGCAGTGCATTATTATGACCATTCTCATCCGTCCATTCGCGATGGTCAATGAGACCCGGAGGAATTTCCTTCAGGTTGAAATCGACAAGAGTGTAAGAACCGATCACCATGGCGTAATTCCGCTGACGGAGCATACCCACCATCTTCTGGAGGGTATGGGGACTGCTATAAAGGTCATCCGAATCGAGTTGAACGGCATAGCGGCCACAAACTTGATGGTGAAGGGCTTCATTCCAACAACCCCCGATTCCAAGATCCGTTCGCTTAGGGATGATATGTTTGACCTGAGGATGCGCCTGGGCAAGGTTAGAAAGAATGGCCGTTGTTCCATCTGTCGAATGATTGTCAACCACAATGATGTTGAATGGAAAATCGGTCTCCTGCGAAAGGGCGCTATTTATCGCTTCTCCAATCGTTTCCTTTCGGTTCTGGACAGGGATGATGACAGAAGCTTCCACTGGAAAGGATTCCTTTGCTTTCTCGATCTCTTTAAAGTTAGGTGGCAGATAAGCCCCGATCCTTTTCAGATAGTCCGTAAAGACCGTTTCCATCTCCTTCTGGGCGTCTCGATTTCGAGGATCGAGGTAGTTAAATATCCTTTCACTCGTGCCGGATTTCTCTACTCCAATCATTGAATAGAGGGGGGCCTGCAGATGGTAGATGGAATGTTCAATGGAAACCTTAAGACGGAGATCATAAAGACCAGCGAAGGTTACTTCTGGTATGGCGCCATATTTTTTCAGAGCCTGATGAATGGCTTCGATAGAAAAAAGAATCATTCCACCAAAATCAAAATCATCGCGGACGCTTCCCAATTGATAATCATTCAGCGGGTGAAGTTTCTTCTCGTGTTTACTTTGATCATAGAAATTGGAATAGACCAAGCCTGCTCCTGAAGATTCACCTATTTCCCAAAATCGCTCCAGGGTTGTAGGCTCGATTGAGATTTGTTTAAATTGCTGCAAAATTAGAAGGTATTTTGTTTGTATTTCACTCAGCAGCCGGTTCAGCGTTTTACCTGATGGAAGGGAGTCAACGACCAGAATAGAACATCCGGAGATGTCTATATGGACAGGCTCCTGAGTCACAACGACTACTTGCTCTACGAGATCTGAGGCTAATAGGAGAGATAAGGTTCCCTTAAAAGAAGATTCCGGACTATAA
>CAKZKY010000037.1 GCA_937124575.1 uncultured Pseudomonadota bacterium
TGATTTAGCTGATTTGAGAGATGCTCCCTTTCCACTATCGTCTGATTTAGCTGATTCGAGAGATGCTCCCTTTCCGCTATCGTCTGATTCAGCTGATTCGAGAGATGCTCCCTTTCCGCATGACCATGTTGGATCTGATTTATGGATTCTTCGTACAACCTCTTCATCCGCGCGATCTCTTCCCTCTGTTCAAGGATGTATGTTCGAAGATAGCTCTCCTGAAATTCTTCTGTAGGGTTAGCCTTTAAAGCTTTGGGTGAAAGGTCCCTCTTCATCCTCTCTATTTCCTCCTGTAGTCTTTCTAATGAAATCCTTCTCGCATCGGTCAAGTGGTTGACCAATTCTTCCCGGTGAGACAGGCAATAATCATAGAGCTTCATCATAGAATTTTCTGAAGACATATCGGCATTGAACGACTCAAGGCCACAATCTTTTGTAAAACTATAGACCTTTGAAGAATAGGGAATGGATATAAAGGGGATAGAGTATTTGATGGCCAGGATGACGGAGTGGAGACGCATCCCAATCATCATATCCAGGCTCTTGATCAGGGACTCTGCCTCATCGAGCGTCTGGTAGCTCCCGAGTTTTACTTCTCGTCTTTTTCCCAGGGATTCGGTAAGTTGCCCAAATGCGGCGATATCGTCCTTAAAAAAAGGAATAAATATAAATTCGCATTCCTCTCCTGCCTTTTCGATCAAAGAGGTCAAAGAACCAATCGCTCTCTGCAGGAAGCTTTCGTGAATCCATGTTCTCAGCGATATTCCTATTCTAATGGAACTACTTTGCCCCTTGCTCTCTTCTACGGGATAAAGCAAGGAAGGGTCAGAGGAGAAAAATACATTGGAAAATCCCAACCTCTCAAGGATCTGCTTCGAATCCCTATCCCGCACACTGATATAATCCGATAGGGAATAGGCGAATCGGGTATAATGGATTGAGTCGTCGGAGAAAAGTGGGCCAACCCCCTGAAAGAGAAAGGCGACTCGTTTTTTGTAAATCTTTGCCGTAAGGGGAACGCTCAGGAAGGTATCCACGATATACTTGGGCATGACATATAATTGTGAAGGGGAAAGCGGGTAATGATCCTGAAACAACCCCCCTCCTCCAAGGGCGACGAGGTCCACCTCTTTGATGATCTCCGTGATGTTTTGATTATCATACCGGTAGAGAAAGAAGATGTCGCGGTGGAGAGCCTCTGAATAGGATGGGGAATTGGACGTCGCATAGACTCGATATCCCAGCTCCCGGAATAGAGCAGCGATATTCTTCAGGATCAGCTCGTCTCCAAGGTTTCCAAAGCCATAATAGCCGCTCAATAGGACAGACTTCATTAAATTGGATAAATTCCTTCCCTCAAACGCTTTTGGATCCGTAAAAGAGATCGGGGCTTCCCATTCAACAACCTCTTCTCTATCTCCTCAAGCCGTTTCTCAATAGTTTTCCCCTCTCCGCAGGAACCCCTCTTCACTCAAACCGCTCCCAATCTTTCCTAAAAAAGAGGAGTCGGACACCTGCATCTCCTAATGAATTCAATCGTATGGGCTCCGCAGATAGGATGAAGAATCGGGAAAAGGTTTCTCTTTGAAATCTCTAAAATTACCAGAATGTTTTGGTCTTCCTTTATCACACTATCCCAAGAGTGTCAAGGGTGGTACCCTTATGGTCTATCTTTCAACATCGCCTTGGACTTAAAAAGGTAGAGGAAATCCCGGGCCACCTCCTCCCAACCCCTGTTATAGCTCATTGCGTTCTTTCGAATCCGGTTTAAGTATGCCCTCTCTTTCAACAAGTAAGCGATCCTCTGTTTCACCTCGTTTAAAACGGATTCGGTTTCAGAAGGCCAATTCAATAGAAACCCATTGCGCCCATCCTGAATGACCTCAGAAACACCTCCCACATTCGAAGCCAGGCAGACCACACCTGCCTTCAATGCCTGGGGATAGATGAGCCCGAACCCCTCGGGTAGGTCATAAATATTGATCATGAAGTTATATGAAAATAATCTCCGGATCAATTGTGGCTGAGGGATGATCCCTTTAAAAGAGGCCCCATCAGTGGAGATATCGACAGGAGGTCCATCCAACCCCCACAATTGATAGCCCCCATAAACGTCAAGGAAAAAATGTGGTGAGATCTCTTCTCTTAAGGCCCTGATCAGCCTAAGCACCTGATCCAAACCCTTGATCGGATGGGAGGCAAAAACGATCCCATAGGGATTCCTTCTGATCAAACCATACCAGGGTTTAAAATCTTTTAGGTCCACGCCATTATGAATCACAGAGAACCGCTCCTTTGGAATCTTCGACGTCTTCGTAAAATGGTCCTTGACATAGTGAGAAACACAGATGAGACCGCTCCAATCAAACCCCTCCATGCCTGTGATGGGGCTGACGCCGTGAAGCCAGAGGAACCTGAGATCGGCCTCGATCTCTTTCCGCTTCAGTTTCGACAGATCCATCTTCGAGGAGGTGCTCACGAGGAGGACATCGGCCTCCAGCCGATTGGTCCTCTGCTCATCGATATAATCGACGCCGTCAAACCTTCCCTCTCTGACGTAACTGCAGACCTCAACCCGATGGCCAGCCATCGAAAGGGTTTTGGCGAGGCTGACGAGTGCTGTCTTGCCGCCCCCCACGCCCATCTCATTGAGCAAGTTGCCGTGGAGTTGAAAGTTTTCGTCTGGACAATAGATGAGGATCTTCAATCTTCTCCATCCCCTTACGAAAAAAAAGGCGGGGTATGACCCCGCCTCCAGGTCTAAACGAACTATCTTATCTTAGATATTAGTGGCCGTATTCACCCTGTTTAAAGGTCTTGAACTTCAGAGGCACTGCTCTCTGGCCACCCCCCGGGAAGGTACTGATCACAATCCCCTCCACAAAAGGATCATTCGGGTTAAGTTGAGTAAGGGTACCTTGGACTTGCAAAGGCCAGAAATGCACTCCGGGGGTTGCCGTTCCAGTAAAATTCTTGGTTCCCATCTGCGAGGGCACCCTAATATTGAACTTGACTGGAATGCCATCCTCCTGGTTCCAACTAATACCTTTGCCAACGAGGAAGTTCTTGATATCCTCATCAGTAATCACCAACTTTCCACCGGCCGGTATAGATTCTTTGCCTGTAATCTGAGAGGTGGTCGTCATGATCTTACCACTTCCACTGTCCTTAAAGGTTGTGGCATAGACCTTTGCATCCTTATTGTAGCGGTTGTATAGGACGATATAGGTTGCCCAAGAACGATCAGCCGCTCCCTTCACAAATGGAACGAGGACCTCTAAGCCACCCACCCAGGTTCCCAGTCCTCTGTCGAGATTGGGAAGGCAGAGACCTCGAATGCCACCAGTTGTTACTGTGACCCCAAAGTTTGAAAGCGTCCAGTTTGTAGGCTCTTTGCTGGTTATGCTGTCAAGATCTACCTCAAATATATGGGGACCTACAAGAGTAACAACTCCTGTTGAACAACTAAATACCTTTTTGTCGGCGGAAGGAGGACAACTAATCGAATCAAACCTCATACTGACTCCATCTTCAGCCACTGGGGTGTTCACTCTAAATGAGATTGTCCCTTTCGGTGAAACAGAAACGTAAGCAATCCACATAGGATCTATAGCTGCACCGTCCACAATGTTGAGGAACGCAGGGTGGTCTATCTCGTCTGGGTCTACGACATAGGGTCCTGAAGCATCGATGAAACTTATAAAATCTTGATCTGTGTCAAGCTCTGCGTCCATCGTGGTTGTGGCCGGGCCTGTAACGTTATATTGAGGTGTGATGTAAGCGAAATTATAGAGAGGTGATGTCTCATGGGGGGTTGTAAACGCTACTTTAATCATTGGATTATTAGTACAGGTAGCACCTATACCTGGTTTCACATATAGGCCAGCACCCATTATAACTTGTTCGCCAGCAGTGTAATCGTTATTATTATTACTATCTTCCCACTGAATCACTCTTAGAATACTCCCTGGTAACACATCTTGAGTTATAGAAAATGGGATGTTATCTGTGGTAAGCCCGGCAGAGGGAGTGTATCCAATGATTTCCCCTGGTTCAACAATATCATCTGTATCATCAAACCACAATCCCCACTTGTAAAGGGCTCCGCCGGAGTTGAAAAAGGCATTTCCAGAGGTGATGACCAGGTTTGCCGTCTGGCCCATAGAAAGGGGTTGGGCTAAAGTAATGCGAATTTCACCCCTATCCGCTATGGTGGAGACACCCGCAGCTTCATTGTATAACTCATATGCAATTTTATACGATTGGCTGACATTCAAACCTGTGCCAAATGTTAAATTCTGACTATTCTTCAGAGTTGCTGATATGGCAGGTAAGGTGATTAGCCCAACTAAAACCATACTCAAAAATAGAATTTTTAAGTATCTCATCATCTTTTTCCTCCTCTTTTAATTAATCAGTTCTGACCTTATGACCCTTAACCTCTTTTCTCTTTTTTACTTATCCAGTTCCATCCAAATTCCATTCTTCTTCTCGCATCACCCCCTTCTGTCTGTAATTTATTCACTGAGATTTGAAAGATTTGAGTGGAGATCACTCACCCCCTTAAACCCTGTGGATCACCCCTTTCTT
>CAKZKY010000038.1 GCA_937124575.1 uncultured Pseudomonadota bacterium
CTAAAGTTAAAAATCACCCTATCATTGCTGATCACGGATAACTGCCCACTGATTACAAATAGATCTTTTCTTTAGGTACCCAGTCTTCGTCAGCCTGCTCTGGTTCAATCTCTCTCTCTGTATAAAGTGTTTTCAAAGTCTCTTCGTCCGTATCCATCAACTGACGTAGCATTTGTTCATACTTTCCCTTCTCAATATCTTTTACCATCGTAGCCAGATGCGCTGCCCGTGGAGCAATATACCTTCCATAAAGCCTTCTGCCCAAGATCGCAATATTGTATTGACAGAGCTCTGCAGGACACCTGGAAGTACAGAGGCCGCACATTACACAATCAAAAGAGAGTTCAGCCAGCCGGGTGATATCGCCTCTCATGCCCGCAGCGATATAGTCCATCACCTCAATATCCATGGGACAGGATTTGGTACAGGTATTACACTGGAGGCATCGAAGAAGTTCCGGATAATATTTTACCAGAGTCTCAATCGAAGGCTTGACATTCTCGATATCATAGACGCTCTTGGTTGCCGGAAAAAAGGGGATTTGAGTCAGATACATATTGGGCTGGACAACGGTTTGACAGGCCAATCCCACTTCGATCTTATAACTTCCGGGAAATCGATAGACCGTTCCACAGGCTCCACATATTCCTCCACGGCATCCACAGCCCCTTATCAGTTGGTAGCCAGCATACTCCATGGCCTTTTGGATGGTAAGAGAGGCGGGGACCTCATATCGTTTGCCCATGATGAAGATGGGAACGAACTCCTCTTTTTCTTTCTTTTCAACCTCCATCTTTATCCCCTTTTCCTCCAAATCAATTGAGCTCAATAAAAGGTCAAAGGCCAAAAATCAAATGGCAAATCAGATCCAAAGTTCAAATATCAAAAATTTTTAATTTCGAATTTGAGATTGATTTGAAATTTGGCATTTCAAAGGGCTCCTGACTCGATCTTCAGCTCGTCTTCTTTGAAAGTCGCCACCGGAGGCACTTCGTTAAAATCTCTTCCCGGAACATAGTTGAACATCTTCTGAATCGCCTCCCCCACGCTTCGGAAGAGTGTAGCAACTGGTAGTTTGCTCGGGCATGCGCTATCACATAACCCGCAACCTATGCAGGAGGTGACCATATGGGACATCCGTATGAGATGAAAGATGAGGGTGTCAGTGGGCATCCGTATACCCCCTTTCCGGTCCGCCCACCTGAGAAACTGGTCTCCTTCGTGTTCAAAGATGGCTGTCCGGAAGACACACTCCTTGCAGTAGCAGATTGGACAGGCAACCATGCAGTTATGGCATCGAATACAGGTCGAAAACTTATCTAAAAAGGCGGGCAGATCCTTAACGATGCCACTGAATTCCTGAAAGAGAGCCTCTTTCTTCTTGATCCTCTTAGCAATCATTTTGTTAACCACTTCGGTTCTGGAGGCAGGCTCACTCCCTGAATCGGTAAGCATTCCTTTCTCCTCCATCTCTTTGGCTAACTGGTCCTCAATCTCAACCCCCACCTCTTCATCCGTTCTATATCCGAATAGCTTGATGTGGATATCAGCTTTGGGAACGGGATATTCACACATCTGACAGGCAGACCTGAAGGCGTATCCTTCAGGAGCGGATGGCGTTCCCTTTTCCATCCCTTTCAAGAGTTCTGTCTCCAGTTTTCCGTTATCTTTCCCCTCCTGAATCATCTTGGAATAGTCCGTGACCTCAAAGGTCCCTGGACAGTCAACCCCGATGAGCAAGAGATGGTCCGTCTTGACCTGAAGAAATTTAGCCAGCTCCACAATAGCCCTTATCTCACAGGACTTCAAAACAGCAGCAACCCGCTTATTCAGATTTTTTATAGAAAGATGGGAAGCAATCCTTGCGGATTGAACCGGCATGGTGGGGGAAAGGGCATTGGTGCCTTCCATTTTGTTAGGATCATGGATGAGGGCTTGTGTAAACCCATCCCCGGAAGGAAGCTTTTTAGGTATGAGAAGGGCTTCAATCATTCCTTTCTCTATTAACAGCTTAAGGAAACCCTGGATCGCCTCTACGGTCTTTCCTCCTGATACTTTTAACACGGCCTGCTTTCCCATCTTTCTCAATTCTCCTTTCTTTGACTCAAACAGAGGTGCAAGGTCAAAGGTCAAGGGACAGAGGGCTAAATTCCATCTTTCGCCTTTCACCTTTTATCTTCCTCCGTTATGCATTCCACAACTGTTTCATCGGATTGGGTCCCATCTTCCTCAGATCTTCGGTCATCTTGGTCACGGTATCAGCAAACAGTTTTCCCTCGCTGGCGCTGATCCACTTCAACCAGATACGATCCTCGGTAAACCCCATCTGATTAAGAATACCCTTCAAGATGGCTATCCTTCTTCGTGCTTTATAATTACCAGACTGGTAATGGCAATCTCCTGGATGTCACCCCCCGACTAACACACCATCAGCCCCATCGATCAAGGCTTTCAGCACATAGATCGAATCAACGGCTCCGGAGCACATCAAATGGATGATGCGGATGTTGGGTGGGTATTGCTGACGGGTTGTCCCTGCCAGATCCGCTCCCGTATAAGTGCACCAGTGACAAAGAAAAGCAACGATTCTCGGTTCAAAGTCTGCCATGTGATAAACCTCCTATATCAAAGATCGTTTCGCTTAAGGATTGCTTCGCTCAAAGAGCATCACGCCATCGACGTGATTTGAGGAACGCTTCGCCTAAAGCAAAATCTTCATTATTTTGCCTCCTCCCTCAAGGCCGTAGGCCGATCCTCTATCCTCTTCCGATTTAGTCAATGGCCGCATTCAGAACAGCCAGATTTAACCCCTTCTCAAAATTCTTCTGTTGTGAGGCCGCATTCCGACAAGCGACAACACAGTTTCCGCATCCCTGGCAGAGCGCTTCAATCACTTCTGCCTTCACCTCTTCTTCATTGAGCACTCGTGCTCCATAGGGGCAGACCGTTACGCAGAGCCCGCAACCGCAACAGAGCCTCTTAACCACATAGGCCAGATAGGCCTTCGCTTCAACCTTTTCCTTTGAAAGCAGCGCACCTGCTCGGGCTGCTGCTGCATTTCCTTGCGAAATAGTATCTTCAATATAATTGGGTGAATGGCAGAGACCGCAGAAAAACTTACCCCGGTCCACTGAATCGAGAGGAGCCGATTTTGGATTGGCTTCCATAAAGAAACCATCTGGGTTTAGCTCGACATCGAATATCCTTGCCAGGTCTTTGTTATCGTTGGGTTCGACTCCTGTGCTGAGAACGAGACAGTCCGCTGGAAGCATCACCTCACTTCTCATGGCAGGATCAAATAGGGTGACGAAGAGCTGGCCATCTTCGACAGAAACCTTCGGCTTTCTCTCCAGGTCGTACCGGATAAAGATGACTCCCTTCTCCCTTGCCTCGTGATAATAGGTCTCATAGAATCCATAAGTCCTCACATCTCGGTAAAGGACATAGATCCGTACAGAAGGATTTTGCCCTTTTAATTTAAGGGCATTCTTAACGGCATGGCCGCAACAGATCCGACTGCAATAAGGATGCTCCTCATCCCTTGAGCCTACGCACTGAATCATGACCACCGACTGAATCTCTTTTAACCCTGCCTCCTTGTGATGAATCATCTTCTCAAATTGTCTCTGTGTGATGACCCTCGGATCTTTACCAAAGAGATACTCTTTCGGAGTGACCTCCTTACCGCCGGTGGCGAGGATCAGGGCTCCGTGTTCCAGAACCGCTTCTCCTTCGGAATGTCGGATCTTCGTACTGTAATGGCCGTTTCGTTTTTCAAAACCGATGATCTCTGTCTCAAGATAGGAATGGATGGCCGATTGCTCCTTCACCTTTTGAATGAGATCTTTTAAAAAGGATTGGGGGTCTGAACCCCTCAAGGTGTAGAAGGAATGTCTCAGATTGCCTCCGAGTTCTTTCTCCTTTTCAATAAGATAGACCTCATAACCCTGTTCGGCTAAACGGAGAGAAGCGGTCATGCCAGCCACTCCTCCTCCTACCACCAATCCTTTTCTTTCAACTTTCTGGTCCCCTTTTCGGATCGGTTGAATCTTCCTCGCCCTCTCCACGGCCATTCGGATGAGTACCATGGCCTTCTCCGTTGCCAGCTTCGGATGGTCTCTGTGGACAAAGGCACATTGTTCTCGGATATTGGCATATTCGATCAGATAAGCATTAAATCCCATTCCTTTAGCCATCTCCTCCATGGTCTTCCGAATCTCTCGATGAGAGCAACCCGCAATCACGATTCGATTGATCCCATGCTCTCCAACCCTCACCTTGATCTGGTTGAGATCTTCAGGAAGGCAGGCCAATCCCATCTCTTCCACATGAACGATCTCACCCAACTTTTTTGTGTCCTCAATCAATTCGGAAATAGAGAGGATCTTTTTCAATTCTCCTCCACAATGGCAGATGAAAACCCCAATCTTTGGAATCTCATCGGCCAGAGCACCTTCAGCAGGATATTCTTTTGGCAAAAGAGGTTTGGAATTTGGATAGAGAAACGAAGCCGCAGAAGCGGCTGCGCTCGAACCTTCGACCACAGTCTCTGGAATATCTCTGGGCCCCCGAAATGCTCCACCTACGAAAATGCCTTTAACAGAAGTCTGCCCCGGTAAAAATTCGTCGGTTTCGCAGAAGCCCTGACGGTTTAAACGGAGCCCCATCGCTATGGCCAGATCTTTAATGCCTTGAGGAGGAGTGAAGCCCAACGAGAGGATCACACTATCGAACTCCCTCTCTTCAAGGGTACCGTCCTCTTTCACATAGGTGATGAGAAGGTTTTTCGTCTGCTGAAGCTCCTTGATACTGGAGATGGCGCTTCGAATGTATTCAATCCCATACTGGGACCTTGCCCTTTCATAATATCGCTCGTAATCTTTGCCCATAGGCCGGATGTCCATATAAAAGAAGGTGATGTTTAGGTGAGGAGATCGATCCTTTGCGATCATGGCCTGTTTGGTGGCATACATACAACAGATCGTAGAACAGTGCTCTTGACCGCAAGAGGGATCTCTCGATCCCACACACTGGATGAAAGCGATTCGCTCCATCTTTTTGCCATCAGAGGGCCGAACCGGAAATCCCTGTGAAGGACTCGATGTGGAGATGAGTCGTTCGAATTGGATGCTGGTCAAGACATTATGATACCGACCAAAACCATACTCCCCTTTTTTCTGTGCCCAGAAGGGTTCAAATCCAAAACCAAGGACAATCGACCCTACCCCGATCTCCTCTTGTTCCTCTTTCATATCAAGATCGATCGCTTTCGGAGCGCAGACCTTGACACATTCTCCGCACCGAATACAGGCTTTGGGATCAATCAGTAGGCTATGTGGAATGGCTTGGGGATAAGGCAGGTAGATCGCCTTTCTTTTCTCCAGACCACCTCCGAATTCTCTCTCCACCTCCACCGGACAAACCTTGATGCATGCCTCACAGAGGGTGCATCGTTTTGGATCCACATATCTTGGTTTCCGAATAATAGAAACCTTAAAATCCCCTTCTTTCCCATCCACCCTCTTTACTTCGGAATATGGCAGCAGTTCAATATTGTCATGTAACTGACATTCATAGATTGGACAGAAGGCAGGGGGTGTGGGGCTCATAAAGCAGACGCCACACGAATTGGTTGGAAAGGTCTTATCGAGGAGCGGGAAATAGCCTCCGATGGCTGGCCCCTGTTCCAGAAGAAAGACCTTCTTCCCCATCTCTGCCAAAAGCATTGCAGACTGCATCCCAGCAATCCCAGCGCCGATCACCAATGCCGAACTCCGGTCACCTTTTACCGTTCTCTCTGCCATCCTCATCCTCTCTATTCTTAATCCCTTCGTTCTTGAGACTAAATCACCAAAATCCCAATAACCAAATTCTAAACACCAAATAAGTTCCAATACCCCATCACCAAACAATTTCTAACCATTGGAATTTGTTTATTGGTTATTATTTGGTCATTGGTGCTTGTTATTGGATATTTTAACTTCTATCCCAATTGTAACGACTCCAACAGTCCCTTAGGATTGATCAAATGTTTCTTCAACCATTTGTCCTGATGCCTCACGTCAAAAGCTGCTGCCATCAGCTCCGTAAAGTAAAAGATGGGAAGACCTTCGGTCTGCCTCATCTCCAAATTCATCTGGCAGAGGCCGCAGGAGGTGACGACACAGTGGGCTCCAGCTTCCTTGGCCATCGACACAATCTTCCCTACTAAACCCTCAACCACATCGCTATAGGTCATGGCCAAGTCTGCACCACAACAATCTGTCTTGTAAGACCAGCTCACTGGTTCCGCTCCGAGGCTTCTCATCAAACGATCCATATATTGTGGATTCTCTGGATCATCCAGTTGAGTGATCTTAGGGTGTCGAACCAAGGCACACCCATAGTAACAAGCGGGTTTCAATCCTTTTAAAGGCCTCTTCACCTTTTCCTGTATCTTTTCTAAACCGATACGATTTAGAACCACATCCATTAATGCCAATATTTCAAGCGATGGATCATAGGTAAAGCCAACAATCTCTTCAATCTTCTTTCGCTCGGCCTCATCATGTTTCATCACATACTCCGTCCTTTTCAAATAGCTGTAGCATCCGGCACAGGGAGCCACCAGGGGACCTATATTTGCAGACTGCGCTTTGGAAATATTTCTGGCCGGAAGACAGAGTGAGAGGAGGCGGTTAAGACTATGCGTGGCTGCCGCTCCACAACAATTCCAATCCTCGATCTCGATCAGTTCTACTCCCAAAGCTTCGAAGACAGCCTCTGTGGATCGACCGTATTCATAGGAGGAAGAATGATCCGTACAGCCTGGAAAATAAGAGAATTTCATTTAAACCTCCAAGGTTCCGAATAGCACGAATGGTAGTGAATGACACGAATGGGTCTTATTCGTGAAATTTGTTACTATTCGTATAATTCGTTATTTATCTCCTGTGCATTTTTCAAAAATCCTCTTGATCTCATCTCTCCCCTTGACAAAGCTGGGCAGCAAGGGAAATTTCCCCTTAAAAAAGAGCTTCATACCGGGAATGAGAGACCCCTTCATCATGTCCCGGCTCCGAAGAATATATTCCATCAGCATAGTGACTTCGTGAGCCCTGCCACCCCTCTTTACGCTATTGATAAAAGCCTCGTGGAAGAGATGGATATTCTTCTCCTTTGGGTGAACCCCCTCTTCCATTGCCATCTCTCTGAGGGCATCCATCAGCACTCCGATGTGGATTTCATTCGGACAACGGGTTCCGCACGTCTGACAGTAAACACAAAACCAGATGGCATTACTTCCCAAAACCTCCTGTTTCTTTCCCATCTGAATCAACCGGATGATGCTGTTGGGCCGGATGTCCATGTAAGAAGCTGTGGGACAACCTGCCGTGCACTTGAGGCACTGATAACAGAGGTTCAGTTTTTCTCCGCTCCGCTTCTCAACTTGTTCCAAAAAAGAAAAATTTCCTTTCCCCATATCCACAGCCGTCTCCAATTTATCTCCTCCATCTTCTTTGCTATGCGCATGGCGCAAAGTGCTTAGCGTTTTTTAAACAAATGTCTCCAGCATCCGAAGGGTCTGGATGGACGAACTATTTCTTAACTCACAAGCAAAATTTGGGCAAGCCGCAATACAGGCTCCACATCCCTGACAGAGGGCGCTATGAACAACAGAAATCCCTCGGTGGAAATCCATCTCCCTTGCTTCATAGGGGCAGATTTTAACGCATAGGCCACATCCACTGCAAATAGCTTCATCCACAAAAGCGATCAATGGGTCCTGAAGGAGTCGGTCCGTTGAAAGAAGAGCCTGAATCTTACTGGCTGTCGCTGAAGCTTGGGAGACCGTATCCGAGATATCTTTCGGGCTCTGGCCGCATCCTGCCAAGTAAATTCCCTTGGTTGAACTTTCTACGGGATAGAGTTTAATATGGGCCTCTGTTAAAAAGCTATGGCGGTCAACGGTTGCCCTTAGCTTCGCTGCCAGATCTTTGACTCCTTCACTGGGAATAATAGCTGTGGCCAGCACAACCATATCTGCTGCCACTTCAACCATCTGACCTGTCAAGGTGTCTACGCCCAAGACTCTTACCTTTCCGTTATCTTGAAAAACTCTCGATACCCGACCCCGGAGATAAAGAAGGCCTTTTTCCTCAATCGCCTTCTGTACGAACTCTTCATAGCCTTTGGCATCGGAACGAATATCCATATAAAAGATATAGGGCTGGCCATCAGGAACCTGTTCCTTATAAAGGGTGGCCTGCTTGGCCGTGTACATACAGCAGATGCGAGAGCAATAAGGCATATAACGGTCTGGATCCCTGGAAGCCACGCATTGGATAAAAACAATCTCCTTAGGTACCTTTCCATCTGAGGGCCGTAGGATTCTTCCCTGAGTTGGACCATCTACAGAAAGCATCCGTTCCATGGCCAGACCATCGATCACATCCGCAATCTCTCCATAACCGTACTCGCCAAGCTGCTCCGTGGGAAAGAGTTCAAATCCGGTGGCTACGACAATCGCACCAACCCTCTTCGTAATCCGATCATCTTCCTGATCAAATCGGATCGCTTGCTCCATGCAGACCTCTTCACATCTTCTGCAACTTCTATCTTGGAAATATCTACAATGGTCGTGTTGAATCACTGGTTTGTTAGGAACACTTTGGGGGTAGCGAAGATCGATGGCCTTTCGAAATCCTAAGCCCCTTTCAAAGGTAGAGAGATACTCGACAGGGCAGTCCCTAATGCAGAGGCCACAACCATTACATTTTCTCCAATCCACATAGGCCGCTTTCTTTCGGATCGTCAGTTCGAAGTTGCCTACATACCCCTTCACATCCTCCATCTCCGAGTAACAGTGGAGGTCGATGCGTGGATGTCTCTCGATCTCCATGGCCTTTGCAAGGAGAGCTGGAAATGCGGGTTGAAGATCGGGAAAGGTCCTTGAGAGTTGATTCATATGTCCGCCCAGGGCCTGTTCCTTCTCAAGGAGAATCACCTCATAGCCTCCCTCAGCCAGATCGAGAGCTGCCGTCATGCCAGCGATCCCTCCACCAATGACGAGCACACTTCGGTGAATGGAAATAGATATGGCCTCCAGTTCTTCATTCCTTCTCACCTTCTCCAGGGTCGCCTGAATGATCTCCTCTGCCTTTTCGGTCGCCTTCTCTCTCTCTTTCTGGTGAACCCAGCTGCACTGCTCCCGGATATTGGCGATCTCACAGAGATAGGGATTCATCCCTTCGGCCTTCACCGCCTTTCGGAAGGTATTCTCATGCATGCTTGGCGAACAGCAGGCAACAATAACGCCTTTCAAACCCTTCTCCCGAATCGCCTCCCGAATGAGCTGTTGCCCTGGCTCTGAGCACATGTAGATGTAATCCGTGCTATAGGCGACATCTTCAATCTTCCCTATCTTTTCAGCCACTGCCTTTACATCAACCGTGCCCGCAATATTGATACCGCAGTGACAGATAAAAACTCCCAGCTTCTTCATGATCGTTCTGTTTAGGGTTGGGGATCATCACGCATCGGGCGTGATTCGAGGACCGCTACGCTTAAGGCAGAGCCCTTTTCCTCTCTGCCTCCTACTTCAAGGCCGAAGGCCGCCCCTCTACCCTCCAACGTTCTTAATGTTTCGCAAACAGCGTCTGAACTTTGCTGGCTGCGCCATTGGCATGGGCCACCGCATCTGCAATATCCTTGGGACCCTGAGCACAGCCGGCAAGATAGATTCCTTCTACGTCCGTCTCCATGGGCTTCAGTTTCCTCTCCACCTCTGTGAAGAACCCATGTTCATCGGTCTGGATCCCCAATTTCTGGGCCAATTCTTTGGCTCCACTCTGAGGGATGATGGCCGTTGCCAGGATAACCATATCCGCAGAGACTTCCACCTTCTTTCCAGTCAGTGTATCCGCACCCCAGACCACAATCTTCTCACCATCTCTGAAGATCCGTGAAACCCTTCCGCGGAGATAAAGGATTCCTTCCTCCTCCATCCCCTGCTGGATGAACTCTTCATAACCCTTACCCGTGGAGCGGATATCCATGTAGAAGATATAGGCCTGCCCATCATGGACCTTATGTTTATAAAGCCTGGCATGCTTGGCTGTATACATACAGCAGACTCGCGAGCAGTAGGGCATATATCGTTCTGGATCTCTTGATCCGGTGCATTGAATGAAAACCACCTCTTTGGGAACTTTCCCATCGGAAGGCCTTCGGATCTCACCGGTCGTGGGTCCGGAAGCAGAATTGAGTCTCTCAAATGCAAGGCCATCGATCACATCTGGAACCGTTCCATAACCATACTCTCCAAATGTCTCTGGGGGAATCAGATCGAAACCCACAGCCACTATAATGGCACCGACTCTCTGCTCAACAATGCGGTCCTGTTGTTCGAAGTCAATGGCTCCCACTGGACAGACCTTCTCGCAAACCCTACATTTCTTTTCTAAAAAATAGCGGCAGTTGGAAGGATTGATCACAGGCTTGTTGGGAACGGCCTGAGGCGAAAGCGTATAGATCGCCTTTCCAAGGCCCATACCTCGGTCAAATTCAGAGGGCTTCTTTGATGGGCATTTCTCTTGGCAGAAACCGCAGCCGGTGCACTTCTCCCAGTCCACATAGGCTGCCTTTCGCCGGATCTTCACCGTGAAGTCACCGGCCTTCCCTTCGACTCGATTCACCTCAGAATAGGTCAGCAATTGTATGTGGGGATGCTGGCCGGTTTCTACAGTTTTTGGCGTTAGGGTGCATTGGGCACAATCGAGCGTGGGAAAGGTCTCTGACAGTTGAAGCATCCTACCTCCGATGGAGGGAAGTTTCTCCACCAGAACCACATCGTAACCAGCGTTTCCTATATCGATGGAAGCGGAGATGCCGGCAATACCTCCGCCGATCACCATTGCCTTTTTGATGAATCTCCCATTTCCACTCATATCCGATCAAATCAAACCTTTTTTCTTAAAGAGCGGCAAGGGATCGACATAATTCTGCTCGAATCCCAGAGATTGATAATCAAGCCCCATAGCGATCCCGAGGAGTTGGGTGAAATAGAGGACCGGAATGGGATTAAAATCGAGATGGCTCTGTTTAATCTCAGCCTGTTTGTGATCGATATTGAAGGTGCATAACGGACAGGTTGTGACAACGACCTCCGCTCTATTCTTCACAGCAGATCCCAGAATCTTATAACTGCATTCGGTGGCCACTTCCGGCGAACCCACGGATTGGAAGGACCCACAACATTCGATCTTATAGGGAAAATCAACTGCCACGGCACCCATCGACTCCAGGAACTCCTCAAACAGGGTTGGCCTCTCCTTATCATCAAACCCCATCTCATCAAAGGGTCGGAGAAGCATACATCCATAATAGGCTGCCGCCTTCAATCCTGTAAGCGGCCTTCTGATCCTCTCTTTCACTTGAGAATAACCGATCTCTTGCTTCAGGATTTCCAGATAGTGAAGGATTTTGAGGTCTCCCTCATAATTCAACTCGATAAAGTTATTCACCTTCTCTCTTTTTTCACCATCATTCTGAATCAATCGGTTCGTCCGTTTGATCACGTTGAAACAGATGGCACAAAGCGTTGTCAGAATTGTTCCTTCTTGCCTCGCTCGGGCTAAGATTCTCGAAGGCGGAAGAAGAGCCATGATGTTGTCCGTAGCCAATGGAAATGTGGCTCCACAGCAGGTCCAGTTGGGAAGTTCCTTCAATTCGAAACCGAGTAGTCGGGAACAATCCCGGGCTGTTTGATCAAGGTTTTTCGCCTTGGTGTAGAGGGTGCAACCTGGAAAATAGAGATAATCCATCTAAGACTCCAATAAGTGCCTAAAGTGATCTAAAATGACTAAAGTGCCTAAATTCCAAAAAACTTCAAACGCTCCCTACTATTACGAAAGAAACTTCCGAAACCCACTGATAAACGCTATCTGTGGAACTCTTTCCAGGAATCCATCCGGGAATTCTGATATCTGAATATAATCCTTCCGATCTTTTTTCCTCAGGACGACCATTCTTAAAGCATCCATCACCCTGGCAATATCAATCCCTTTGGGGCATCGGGACGTACATTGGAGGCAGGAGGCACAGAGCCAGAAGGTGTTGACTGTGAGGGCCTCTTCTTCTAAACCAAGAAGCGTATAACGGATCACCTCGTGAGGACCCACTTCCATGGCGAAGGCCACTGGACAGCCTGCGGTACAGTTTCCACATTGGTAACAAGCAAAAAGATTCTGTCCGCTGATCAGTTCCACCTTCTTGGTAAATTCATTATGGACCCTATTCCGGTTAAGTTCGATCTTCATGCAAAGTCTCCCCAAAATATTCTTACAAAACGAAGATGGCCATCAGATACCCAACGACCAAGAGGGCTTGTGTTCCGAGAATGGTAATGACATTCATGCCTAAGACGGGAACTAACTGTTCAATACGATCATAATATTTTAGGGCTCCCTTTGCGGTCTTCCATCCAAACCCAATTGTCCCAAGACCAATGAGTGTGATGACAGGCATCATCTTCGTCAGGACTCCGAAAACGATGCAGAGATAGGAGGCAATGAGGAAAGCCACAAATAGATAACTGGCGCCCTTCTTCCCTAAGGAGATAACGAAATGCCTCCTGCCTCCCTTTCGATCAGCCTCCCAGTCTGGAAACTCGTTTAGTAAAAGCAGGTTCGATGTGAGTATTCCGGGAGCGAGGGAGGCAACCAGTGCCTCCCAGCTATACCTTCCCGTCTGGATATAGTAAGAACCCAATACAAGTAAAGGCCCAAAATTAAGACCTGCGAAAATTTCACCCAGGTGCAATTTGGATAGATAGACATTGTAAAAGTAGGCAGAGAACCCCGCTACGAGAAGTAAGGGAAAAAGGAGCCAACCTTTCACCATCACGAAATAGAATCCGATCACCATTGCAATGAGCAAACAGATCGTTGCAAACCAAAATGCTTGCTTAGGTTTTAGAAGGGTCGAAGGAAGGACGCCACTTCCTCCGCTGAAAGGGGTCCTTTGGGTGGCCAGATCAATCCCTCCTACATAGTCATAGTAATCATTGATCACATTGACGGTCATATGGACAAGGAGGGAACCAAACATGGCCAGAAAAAAATGGCCCAAATGGAAATGGCCTTCATGGGCGGCAATCACTGTCCCGAGGGAAACCATGATGACCGTGAGGGGTAAAAATTGGAAGCGGGGTAGTGTGAACCAAGCTTTGAGTGATCCAGGTTTAATTTTCTCCATACTTTTAGGTTCCCGATACGGGTTTTAATGCCATTATAAAATCTTTAACTTTCTAATGGGGTAGAAATTAAGAGAGATTCTTCGCAACCTAACCCTCGACCTTAACCGATACGGTATCTCTTCTCTCCCTCAATGTAGAGGTCGTCTCCTTTCACATCATTGATCACGATCACGGGAAGGTCTTCAACCTCGAGTCTCCGGATGGCCTCTGGGCCAAGATCCTCATAGGCCACGACCTCCGCTCTTTTTACCCTTTTGGCTAAAAGCGCTCCGGCACCACCCGTGGCAGCAAAGTAGACTGCCCCAAATCGCTTCATCGCTTCCTTGACGGCATCGGATCGCATCCCCTTTCCAATCATCCCCTTCAGGCCTTTCTCGATTAGTGCTGGCGCATAAGCATCCATGCGGTAACTGGTTGTGGGTCCGGCTGATCCAAAGACTTGCCCTGGTTTAGCTGGTGTTGGGCCGACATAATAGATAATCTGTCCACGAATGTCAAAAGGAAGTTCCTTCCCTTCTTTTAAAAGATCGAAAAGCCTCTTGTGGGCCGCATCCCTTCCTGTATAGAGAACCCCGTTGAGCAAAACACGATCACCGATCTTCAACCGCTCTACCTCCCGATCGGTCAAAGGGGTATTTAAACGAATAGCACCTATCATAATTCCTCCGTATAAAAACGAGATGGGAAGATAGGGACATGGGGAAAATGATTTTTTCAATCTCCCCACCTCCTCGCCTTCCTTTCTCCCTAAATCACAATCTCTTTATGTCTCTGGGCGTGGCATTGAATATTGACGGCTAATGGGAAACTGGCAATGTGGCATGGCATCATCAAGATATGTACTGCCAGAGAAGTCGTTCGCCCACCCAAACCCTGAGGCCCAATACCCAATCGGTTGATCTCCTCAAGAATCTCAAACTCCAATCGGTCCAGTTCCGGGTCCTCATTCTTGCTTCCGAGAGGCCGAAGAAGGCTCTTCTTTGCAAGAATGGCAGCCATCTCAAATGTCCCTCCAATGCCCACTCCAACAATGGTCGGAGGGCATGGATTTGAACCAGATTCTTTCACCCGTTCAACGACATATCTCTTAATTCCATCAATTCCATCGGATGGTGTGAGCATTACCACACGGCTCATATTCTCACTGCCCCCTCCTTTGGGAGCTACTGTAATCTTTAATTGATCACCAGGAACAATCTCCGTATGAATGATGGCCGGTGTGTTATCTCCTGTGTTAGCTCGAGTAAAGGGGTGGCAGATGGACTTTCTCAGATACCCATCGCGGTATCCTTGTCGAACCCCTTCGAATATAGCCTCCTTAAGACTGCCTCCCACAAGATGGACATCCTGTCCTAACTCAATGAAAACCACAGCAAAACCTGTATCCTGGCAGATGGCAACCTTTTCTTCCATTGCGATTTGGGCATTCTCTTTCAATTCTTTTAATATTTCGATCCCCAAGGGAGACTCTTCCTTCTCCATGGCCCGATCAATAGCCTGAAGCACATCCTCTCCAAGATCGGTATTGGCGATGATGCAAAGTTCCCTAACCTTCTCTGTAATCAGTTTCACGTCAATCTCGCGCATAATTCCCCTCTGCTTAAAGATCGTTTTACCCCGTTAGAAAGCTCCCGTGGGAAGTTTAGCTTCTATTGGGGTTTACTTTGAGAAGCATCATGCCATCTGCGTGATTTGAGGAACGCTTTGCTAAAGGCAGTCTCTTTATTCTTTCCACCTCTATCCTCAAGGCCGAAGGCCGATCCTAAAGTCTTGCGAAGCAAGACGCTCCTCATATGTACAGTTACAGTTTTAACTCTTCGATGCTCTTCTTCACGCTTTCCGCAGACTTCACAACCAGGGCTTTCTCCTCTTCGGTCAGTTCGAGTTCGAGTATGGATTCCACTCCTTTCTCACCCAACTTCACCGGAACCCCAAAACAGATGTCTTTCAGTCCATATTCTCCGTTCACATAGACACAACAGGGAAGAATTCTCTTCTTATCCTTGATAATGGCCTCAGCCATCTGAATCACGCCTGCTGAAGGAGCGTAGAAGGCGCTTCCTGTCTTAAGAAGATTGACAATCTCTCCTCCGCCCTTTCGGGTACGGTCCACCAATTTATCGATCTTCTCCTTTGGAAGGAGCTGTGAAAGAGGGATGCCGCTAACCGTTGTATATCTCGGAAGGGGAACCATCTCGTCTCCATGCCCTCCTAAAAGGACCGCCTGAATATCCTCGACCGAGATTCCCAGTTCCATGGCAATAAAAGCTCGGTATCTGGCCGTGTCCAGAACGCCAGCCATTCCCATTACCCTCTCTCTTGGAAAACCGCTCTTCTTGAAGGCCAAATAGGTCATCGTATCCAAAGGATTGGTCACCATGATGAGGATGGCATTGGGAGATCTGGCAATCACCTCGGCGACCACCGACTCAACGATCTTACGATTAATATCGAGCAGGTCTTCCCGGCTCATTCCGGGTTTGCGCGGAACGCCTGAAGTGATGATGACGATATCCGAGTTTTTGGTCTCCTCATACCCGTTTGTGCCGATCACATTTGAATCAAATCCCTCGATCGGTGATGCCTCAAAGAGATCAAGAGCTTTACCTTGTGGAATGCCTTCCAAAATATCGACCAACACAATATCGCCCAACTCCTTGGCGGCAGCCCAATGAGCAGCAGTGGCTCCAACAAACCCTGCTCCTATGATCGAAATCTTCTTTCTTCCCATAAGTCACCTCCCATTAGATTATGAACCCCATTGGCGCATTGAAAACAGATGGTTTCGCCTGAAACAGCTCGTCATTGCCTCTTTTGAAGAATATTCAACAACCATTACAGGATATTGCATTCAATGAACCCCGTCAGAGATTTTTCAACTTTCTAACGGGCTAAACGATGGGTCATGAACGAAGAACCCTGAGGTTATGCTTTGGTTTCAGTTTAATCTTCATGGCTCATTGTTTTGGATTCGATCTGATACCCCTTTAAGGAAAAGCCACAGGTCCTTCGAATGATCAGCTCTGGCATGAGCAAGACCTCTTTGGCCGGCCCTCGCCCATTCCCCTTCTCAATCCTCTCTACCAACATCTCAACCACAACAGCACCCATCTCAAACTTCTTTTGACCAATGGTAGTCAACTCAATCCCTTGTATGGAAGAAAACTCAATGTCATTGAATCCGATCAGTGCGATATCCTCCGGTATTCTGACCCCTTCTTCAAGGAGGGCCTGATAAACACCTAAAGCCATATAGTCATTGGCAACAAAGATGGCCGTCGGAATCTCCACCATTTTGAGAAACTGTTTTCCTTTCTCGTAACCCGATCTCTTTAAAAAGTTTCCTTCCAGGAGATACTCACTCTTCTGCTCCAATCCATAAGTCTGAAGCGCCTTCTTACCTCCTTCGATCCGTTCAATGCCGACAGAGGATTCTGCAGACCCACCGATCATGCCAATCCTTTTATGGCCAAGCCGGATCAGATGTTCAACGGCTAAAAATCCACCCAGGATATTATCCACTCCGACATAATCGACCTTTTCCTTCACAACTGGATGATAGGTTCTTCGATTGACCAGAGCGATTGGAAATTCCTCCTCGGCCAATGCAACGATATTGGGATCCTCCATATGAGCCGAGGAGAAGATGATGCCATCAACCCCTTTGCTTCGAAGCATCTCAATATGCTGTTTTTCCGTGGAGATATCCGACTGCGTGCTGCAGAGGATGATGTTATATCCGAATCGGGTCGCTGTCTTCTCAATCCCCTGGGCCAATTCCGTATAAAAAGGATTGGCGATATTGGTAATCACAAGCCCAAGAGTTTTGGTCCGCCTCAATACCAGGCTTTTGGCGATGAAATTCGGCCGATAGCCTAACTCTCTTGCAATGGAAAGGATCTTCTCCTTTGTCTCTTTGCGAATTCGCGATTTGTCATTGAGGGCCCTTGAAACAGTCGTATGGGAGACATTGGCGATTTTGGCAATATCTTTAATATTGACTTTCTTATTCATCTCTCTCTATCAAAAAAACAGGGAGGGCCTTGCTGGAACTCCCCCGGATGGCTATTTTTTCTGTAACTCGGCTTTGGCTTTGGCGATTGCCTCGTCTTCCCGTTTCACATCTTCCATTGTTTTTGGCTTCAGCTTGTCCGGCATAGGCTCAATGCCATATTTCCACTTTAAAAATTGTGCTCCAGTCTGTGGGAAGAGGGCATAGATTAAAGTATCGTAAAGGTCTTTGGCGAATCCCTTTGACTCATCCTTCACCTTCTCCAATTCCGGTTCGATCACATCCGCAGGCCGGCAGGTAATCGGCTCTTTTCCTTTCTTGTACCCCTTGAGAACCACGTTTTTAATCTCATCCGATATCGGAACAGGCGATTTTCCATAGAGGCCATAGACGTAATCCTGCGTCTCTTTGGATACCATTTTATAGCGACCAAAAAGGACATTGAGGACTGCTTGCACTCCTACTATTTGTGATGTGGGAGTAACCAGTGGGGGATATCCAAGATCCTTTCGGGTTTTTGGCAATTCGGCGTAAACCTCTGAAATTCTGTGGAGGGAATTCTGTTGTTTGAGCTGGCTCACCATATTTGAAATCATTCCCCCGGGAATCTGATGCTGAAGCACTGCTGTGTCGATGACGGACATCTTGGTTGTATCGAGAAAGTCGCGATACTTGGGCGCAATCGACTCCAAATAATCACCTAACTTCAAAAGTTTTGAAAGATCGAGTTTGGGATCCCAAGGTGTCCCCTGAAGGGCCACAATCAGAGGTTCAACAGCAGGCTGGGAAGATCGCAGGGCAAAGGGGGCAAGCGCTGTATCCACCACATCTACTCCTGCCTCAATCGCTTTCAGGTAGCTCATCGTTCCCATCCCGCTCGTATAATGGGTATGGAGTTGAATGGGTATTTTGACCGTCTTCTTTAACGCTTTGACCAGCTCGTAGGCATCATAGGGAGCAATCAAGGCAGCCATATCTTTAATGCAGAGAGAATCGGCTCCCATTCCTTCCAAGATCTTTGCCTTCTCAAGATAGTAATCAATATTGTAGATCGGCCCGCCCATGCGCGTCTCGGTCAATGAATAACAGATGGTTCCCTGGATGTGCTTCCCGCAGCGCTTGATCACTTTAAAGGCTGTTTCAAAATTGCGTTCGTCATTCACCGCATCAAAAACACGAAAGATATCGATTCCCACTTCGGCAGATTTCTCTACGAATGCCTCTACGACATCGTCAGCATAGTGGCGATAACCGACCAAATTTTGACCACGAAGAAGCATCTGAAAAGGTGTTTTGGGCATCAGTTTCTTTAAAATTCGAACTCTCTCCCAAGGGTCTTCTCCTAAGAAACGATGGCACACATCGAAGGTCGCCCCTCCCCAGACCTCCACTGAATGAAACCCTATCTGATCCAACTCTTCAGCAATGGGGACCATATCCTCAACCCTCATTCTCGTTGCTAAATTGGACTGATGCCCATCCCTGAAGGTTGTATCCGTTATCCCAATCGGCTTCTTTGTCACCTTATCCATCCCTTCCATTTAAGGACCTCCTTTCAATTTAAAAAGGTTTCTTCAATATTCAATTTTAAAGGGTTTTAGTATGCGTTAACGTTAACGCATTTAAAAAATTTTGTCAAGTTAAAAAATCGAGATTTCTGAGAAAGGCCGGAAATCTCTAATTGGGGTCGAAAAACGGTTTTTTCAGATCTCTCAAATCCAGGGATCAATTTGATTTACAAAATCTTTTCCCTAACGAACCCAAAGTATCATATCATCTCTTTCGACTTGCCACCAAACTCCTTCCTCATCAACCGCTGGTAATAGGATCGAGAGGTATAGAGGGCTGCCATTGGATTATGTCCGGTTACTCGATCCTTTACGGCAAAGACCGTTGTTAGACCATCGATAAATTTTAAAAACAGAGAGTCATGACCGAGGCAGAGTCCTAACATGATGTTGAAATCGGTCTTCGCCTGATTCAATATCTTCGCCTGGGCAATGGGGTTGCACATGGACTCGAACTCTCCAATCCGAATCTTCTCCTCCTCTTTAATGCTAATCTTCTCCTTTGGGACACCTCCCACCTTGCATGAAACCGAGATGACCTCAAAACCGTGTTTCTCGAGAATCTCAGAAAGTATCGAAGCCTCGTAGGTCAGCCCTCCGCAAAAGGCCAGGCCAAGCCTCTTATAGCCCATTCGATTAGAAAACTCGATCAACTCTTCGATTCTACTCTTCGTGGGAATCATCACAAACGGTTTCGCATCCCGAAATGCATAGCATACCCCTTCCTGAATCGAAGCCATTCTGGCAAACTCCTTAATTTTTGGATTATTGTAATGCTTCAAAGATTCCTTCAGGGTTGAGCCTTCTCTCTTTGTAGGACACCACGAAGGTCCTTTCCCCTTCTCCATCCTGCAAATCTTCTCTACCACTACACACTTCGCACAACGGGATTCGACATCACTCATCTCT